>JBKBPM010000002.1:0-256502 GCA_046293175.1 Minisyncoccia bacterium
TACGTTTGCGCATACGTATTTGAATTTATTACTAAAGCCGGGCTGCCGCCCGGCTTTAGTATATGCGTTGCCTTCAAACGGACACTCCGGCTAAAGCCGGAGGTTTTTAGAGATAATAAAATAACCGCCTTAAAGGCGGTTATTTTATACGAGCGGAGGAGAGAGGATTCGAACCTCCGGAGGTTTAAGACCTCACTTCCTTAGCAAGGAAGCACATTCAACCACTCTGACACTCCTCCTAATCAACTTCGCATGCGAAGTAAAAAGAGCATATCAGAAATCGAGGAATACTCAAAATATGCTACTATAGCAACTATATTTACCAATGTATGGACAATCAAATCACCTTTTATCACGTCCTTGCGAACAATCTCCTGGCCGGTATCACCAATAATCTCGTCTGGTTTGCCCTCACCTTCTGGGTCTACATCGAAACCGAGTCGGTGCTAGCCACCTCTTGGATAGCCGGTACGTTTGCTATAGCAGGTATGTTTGGTGGGTTTGTCTTTGGGCCAATTGTCGACCGCGAACGCAAAAAGACCGCTCTCATCCAATCAAGTCTTATGTCACTCGTCGCCTACTGTATTGGAGCAGCTATCTACTTCACCCACAATGAAGCCACCTGGCAAGAACCCTTCTCACCGGTACTTTGGGCACTAATTGTTGTCTTGATGCTCGGGGTGGTAGCGAACAACCTCCGGATGATTGCGCAATCAACTATTGTCACCATGCTCTTTGCTGAGAATCGGGACAAAGCCAACGGGCTCGTTGGGGCCTCAATGGGACTATCGTTTGCAGTAACCTCTGTCTTTAGTGGTCTCATCATTGGATTTTTTGGAATGGGTACAGCAATTATTGTGGCGATTAGCGCTACATTGCTCGCACTCCTCCACCTCGCGTTCATCTCGCTCCCCGAAAAGGAGATTGTCCATCTCGAAGACAAGCCAAAACGGATTGATATCAAAGGTTCGTATCTCCTCGCTGCCGCCATCCCCGGACTCATCGGGATTATTTTGTTTAATACGTTTAACAACTTTCTCGGCGGGGTGTTCATGGCACTGATGGACCCGTACGGACTCTCACTCGTATCGGTACAAGCCTGGGGCATTATGTGGGGATTGGTCAGTCTCGCGAGTATTGGTGGGAGCATCTATGTAAGTATGCGCGGTGTTGGTGCTCACCCGATGCGGCTCATTATGATACTCAATATGGTGATGTGGGGTGTCTGTCTCATCTTTCCACTCCAAGCTTCAGTACCACTTCTCCTCATTGGTATGCTTACCTGGATGATTTTCTTCCCCGTGATTGAAGCAGCTGAACAGACCGTGATGCAGTCGGCCGTACCATTTGAACAGCAGGGTCGCGTGTTTGGTTTTGCCCAGAGCATGGAAAGTATGGCCACTCCTATTACTACCTTCCTCATTGGACCAATTGCAGCCTTTGTCTTTATTCCGTTTATGACCACCGGAGCTGGTGTTGATCTGATTGGGGACTGGTTTGGGATTGGTGCCAACCGCGGTATGGCGCTTGTGTTTATCCTCGCCGGTCTTCTCGGTATGGTTGCTACCCTACTTGCCTGGGCTTCTCACTCGTACCATCTCTTGAGTACACACTACGCAGGGGCAAAAGAATAACGCTTCGCAATTTCAACAAAATCAGCAACCACAGACACTTTGGTGTCCGTGCCATCAAATAGTTTTATGTGTACGCCAGGACCGGTTGTAAGTCCATGATCCTGCATCCACGACTCATAGGTTGTCTTTACACCGGCAAGCCAAGAGTCCCGAAATACCTCGTACTCTTTGTATAGCTCAACTAAATCGGCGGAACCCGCCGGAGGTAATATATGATTTTGAGGATTAGTGCGTATCGGTAAAAAAGTTTCGTCAGTCATACCACCCTCCACAACATTTAGTTGGTACAGCATATCAAGTCGCACTCCATCAATCGGAGGAATTTTGTCACTCATCCACAACACCATCAGATGGTATTTGCTTCGTAGTTGAATCACTTCACCCTTATGCTCGTACTGCCAAAGTGAGTTGGTAAATTGTTGGCATGTTTCAAACAGAAACCTCTGGAACTTCTTCTGCTGGAGTAAATGACTCAGCCCGCATATTACCGAATCACGCTCGCGACTGCTTTCACGAGACCAGGTGTCATCACCGGTGGAATCACCATCTCCGCGGTTGGCTTCTTGACCAAGCTCGCAATCTTCTTCGCCGCAGCGAGTTTCATTTCATCGGTGATGGCGGTCACGCCACGATCAAGCGCGCCGCGGAAAATACCCGGGAACGCCAGTGAGTTATTGACCTGATTAGGGTAGTCACTGCGACCGGTCGCGACCACATACGCACCCGCGCGCTTTGCATCCTCAGGCATGATTTCGGGAATTGGGTTTGCAAGCGCAAAGACAATCGGCTTCTCGGCCATCTTCTCCACGTGCGCGGGCGCAATCGTGCCAGGCCCTGAGAGTCCAATGAGCACGTCCGCTCCGGCAACTACACTCTGTACATCACCCTGAAGTCGGTCGGTGTTGGTTGTGAGCGCGAGGTCCCGTTTGTACCCAGTAAGATCAGGTCGGCCGGCATAAATAGCGCCTTTACTATCGGTCACAATAATCTGAGTGAGACCAGCTTTTTTGAGAAGGAGTGTCACCGCACGTCCCGCGGCACCCGCACCTACCACGACAATCTTGAGATCTTCAAATTTCTTCCCGACCACCTTTGCTGCATTGAGAAGTCCTGCGAGGACCACAATGGCCGTCCCGTGCTGATCATCGTGCATGACCGGAATCGAGAGTTCGGCCTTAAGTCGCTCTTCAATTACAAAACAGTGTGGGGCGGCGAAGTCTTCGAGGTTAATCCCACCAAAAGTTGGTGCAATCGCTTTTATCACCTTAATCACCTCCTCGGGATCCTGTGTATCGAGCACTATCGGGAAGGCATCCACACTCGCCATGGCTTTAAAAATCGCACACTTCCCTTCCATGACGGGGAGCGCAGGTATGGCACCAAGATTTCCTAGACCCAAAATCGCTGAACCGTCTGAAATCACCGCGACGGTATTTTTCTTGATGGTATATTCACGGGCGTCTTTGGGATACTTGGCTAGGTGACTCGAAACCGCCCCGACACCAGGGCTATACATCGTACTCCAATCATCACGGGTTTCGAGTTTGCCTTTACTCACGACTTCAAGCTTCCCTTTGAGCTTTTTGTGGAGAGCGAGTGCCATTTTGGCGTAGTCTTTTTTCTTCACCACTGTTTTTGGAGTCGCCTTCTTGGCTGCTGCCTTCGTAGTGGCAGTTTTAACAACTTTTTTTGGAGTAGCTTTTTTGGTAACCGAAAGAGATTTTTTTGACGCCATAGCAGATATGCAAAATACTAATGCTCTAGTATACCATCCAAAAAACCAGATACGAAAAAACCCGTCATGAGTCTCTCGCCTACTACAGTAGCGGTACTCATTAACGGATTGTGGAACCAAGCAATTGCTTGAGGTGGCCCACCCCTTTGTGAGGGGTGGGCCGGGTTCTTGGGAGACGCCTTGGATCAGGACGCCGCGACGGACTGGCGATGGCCGTGGCCGGCGGCGGTCGAGGCAGGCACGACACACGCGTTCGCCGCAACGGTCAGGTCGACGACCGAGGAACGAATGTCGGCCAGCGGGTAGGCACCGATGATCTGCCTCGGGCGATAGTAGCCATCAGAAAGCAGTTCGAGCAGAACCGTGTTCAGCGTCCGGGCCGGATTCTCGTAGACACCGAGGGTCTGGCTGCCGATCGTGAAGACAGTCAGCTTTCCCTCGCCCTGATCGTCGACGACGAACCGGGTCTGATCGCCCAAGCGCATGCTGACCCGCAGACTCTTCCCGTGGCCGGCGATCGCCAGCTGTGCGAAGAACGTGCCCATGTCGATCGCCAGGTCACGGCCGTTGTCCAGCAGATAGTTGTCGCTCAGGGGCAGCTTCGAGACGACGCCCGTGCGGTCGATCATTGCCTTGGCGAACTTGATGTCGGGGCCGTAGATCTCGCCAATGGCGACCACGTCGAAGTTGTTTTCGATGTCGCCGACGAGCGCCAGCAGTTCGGACGTTTCGCCCTCGCGGTAGGCAAAGGAATAGTTCGAAATGCCGTCGATCTTGATGGCCAGATAGTGGCCGTTCGCATCCGCCTACAGAGCAGGACCGGTCGCGGTCATCAGAAGTGCCAGGAAGCTGACTTGGGTCAACGCACGTTTCATTCGGGTATTCTCCCAGTTGATTTCATCAAAGGTCTTTCACACCCTATCCGTCCGAAGACGGCGGTGTCGTGCAGAACAAACATCAGTTTGCGGGCACAGGGCGACATTTAATCATATATCACATACTAATACAAGGGACTTATACCAAACTGGCAGTGACCAAGTCTCAGATACGAAAAAGACCATACGAGGGGCCCATCGTCTGCCATTGCAGTTAGGTCTCCTTGTATGGACTTAGGATTGTGGTCGGCGGGGATCTCTCCCCGCCGCCAGACGGATCAGACTGCGATTGTCTGACCACCGAAACAGGAGATGAATTCTTCTCCAACAGCCTTCTCAAGGGCTGGGGCATAGACATCGAGTCGTCGTCCGCCCATATCGCAGAATTCGAACCGGGTCGGTTCGGCCGGGCAGGTCAGACCCAGTTCTTTAGCCAGACCAGCGGAGGTGTCGCAATTGCTGAGAATCACAACGGCCCTCGTCAGGCGCTCAGCACCGACCTGCGGGCGCTTGACGGCCAGCACCAGTGTCGCACTTCCATGCGTAAACCTGAACGTGTGAATCGGACCGTCCGCCAGAACTTCCAGGTGACCAGCGGTATGCGTCACTACCCGCAGAACTGCCGGCAGCTTCTCAATCGAAATCATCTTCGGATGCAAGGTTAGCTTCTCCTGTTGGTTTGCGTCTGATTTGACGCAGGCAATACCATACCACGGTATTAAAAAAACACAAGAAAAGCCCTAGGGTTGTTTTCTTGTTAGTCTCACTTTATGTGAGGTAGGAAGAAAACAAACCAAGGGCTTGCAGGTGAAGAGCGGGCGACCGCTCTTCACCCTGATCATCAGGCCACCAGACTTTCGGCGACCATCTTCCTGATCCGCGGATCGAGGATCGGGTCAGCCGGCAGCTGATCCGGCCGGTTCACCCGCAGGTCGCTGGTGAGCAAGAGCGTGGTATGCCCCCTCAGACGGTTGAAGAGGGCAACCAGACGACGAGCCGTCAACCGAGGGTCCCGATGCTTGATGTCGCCAGCACCCAGGGTGTGGACACCGCCGCCATCGAACAGCACCGAGATCAAGTTGGGTGTATGCCCGAAACCGAAGACGCTGCCCGTCTGCCCCTGAAGGGCATGTTTGGCGCCATCCATTGGCCGTGCGTCGACGACAACCTCATCCTTGAGGGTGAAGATCGGGTTCGGCAGATTCAGCGGAATTGCAATTACAGTCATTTCATTGAGCTCCAAAGGTTTTACCTGCTCATTATTATACACTTATTTTGATAAAAGTCAATATTCTCCTATTTTTTATATCAAAAATGAGAAAACCTCTGGGCTGTTTTCTCGTCATTTGCACTCAAGGTGAGTGAAGAGAAAGCAAGCCAGAGGCTTGGGGTGAGGGGCGGCCTGGGTCGCCCGCTCTCCTGTTTGAAGTTGGTTGTAGTCAGGCCCGGGAACGCGCCAGCGTGAGCGGCGATTGTCCGCCGATCTGCAGTCCGACCAGTTGCTTCAAGTTGCTTGCCCACCGCGCCATATGACCGCCGACCGTCGAGGCGAAGGTGCGATGGCTGCGAGCCGGGGGCAAGTAGTGACCAGGGGCACAACCACCGGGCGCCCCGTGCTTGCGATCTTCCATGTCACGACGGAGGACGCTCGGCCGACCCCGCTGCGGCGATGCCATCAGGGTAAGAACGATGACTGCTGCGTAGACAGCAACGAGTGCCCACCCACCTTCGAATTCGGCGTGGTTGTACGCCCAGTTTTTGAGGGCGAAGATCAGGGCGAAAAGAACCAGAATCGGAACGGCAAGGATGAGGACGGAACGGAAATCGAGTTTCATTTGCAGTACTCCGAGTCGGACCCGCAGGTCAGGTTTCGAAACAGCGCCACACGTCGTGACGTTAAAATACAATACGCTCAATTTTGCCAGCATGCAATTGATTGCGGTCTAATTTGGTATACTACTGTCACATGTCCCCCTACGACCTTCTTTCTACCCATTTCCGTATCGACACCATTCACCAGAAGGCCTTGAAGCGACTAGGCATCTTGACTGTCTACGACCTTCTCATGCACCTCCCCGTCCGGTATGAGGACGTGAGCGACATCCAATCAGTCGGCGGGCTTGTCAAAGACCAAGAGGCGATTGTCTTTGGGCAGCTCTCAGGCCTCAAGACCCGCAAAGCCTGGAAGAGCAAACGACCAATCTCCGAAGGCTATATCGAAGATGGATCAGCCAAAATCAAAGTGATGTGGTTTAACCAACCATACATGGCCAAGATGTACAGCGACGGTATGTATGTGAAGCTCGTCGGCAAAGTGACCGGCAGTGAGGGTAAACTCTATATTGCGAACCCCGAAGTCGAGAAGCTTGATGCGCTCCCTGTCGATCGCCACGACAGTATTTTTAAAGGCAGTGAAATCACCGACGACACCATCTACCCCATCTATCGTGAGACGAAGGGCGTTACGAGTAAGTGGTTCTACCACACGACCCTCAAGTGCTTTGAAAAAGGTGTGCTTGAAACGCTTCACGACCCGATCCCCGAAGCTATTCTCACCAAGTACAAACTTCCGGCACTGAAGACCGCGCTCGTGTGGATCCATAGTCCCAAAAAAGC
This sequence comes from Minisyncoccia bacterium, assembly GCA_046293175.1. Lineage (GTDB taxonomy): Bacteria > Patescibacteriota > Minisyncoccia > Phycocordibacterales > UBA918 > OLB19. Next base: position 6,861 of record JBKBPM010000002.1, read on the forward strand.
CGAACACGCCGAAAGTGCTCGGAAGCGTTTTGCCTTTGAGGAAGTTTTTTACATCCAGGTGCAGAAAGCCCTTGATCGTGCCTCCGTCAATGCCGCAACTACGTATCTGGTCAATACGGATAAGAAACATCTTGAAGCCTTCACGAGTCGCTTTCCGTTTGCACTGACTCCTGCGCAAACAAATGCCATCGATACGATTATCAAAAACTTCACCGATAACGTCGCGATGAGTCGCCTTCTTGAGGGGGATGTCGGGAGTGGCAAGACGGCGGTGGCTGCGACGACAGCCTACGCAGTTGCAACCAGTCGTCCACCAGAGGGAAGAAAAACTCCAACAAACTCTCCCTTGCAAAACAACAAATCACTTCATTTGGCGAAGAGTTCAAGGCGTGGAGAAAGTGGCGAGGGAGGCGTAGTGCACTACGATGACCGAGACACTGAGGCTCCACAACACAGAAATCTTCCCAAATTAAGTGATTTGGAATATGGGAATCTGCAGGTGGCTTATATGGCCCCCACGGAAATCCTCGCCAAACAGCACTTCGAATCATTTATCGAATACTTCAAACACCTCCCCATCAACATTGGTCTTATCACCGGTAGTGGCTGCCAAAAATTTCCGAGTAAGAGTAATCCGAACAAGCCGACACCCATCAGCAAAGCCCAGCTGCTGAAGTGGGTCAAAAATGGCGAGATACCGATTCTCATTGGTACCCATGCCCTGATATATAAGAGTGTTGAATTCAAACACTTGGCCTATGTCATTATCGACGAGCAACATCGCTTTGGTACCAATCAGCGTAAAGCCTTAGCCAAAAAAGACGCTCGGATGCCGCACCTCCTGTCGATGACCGCGACCCCAATTCCTCGTACGCTTGCACTTACTATCTACGGCGACCTTGATATCACCTTGCTTGATCAGATGCCGAAGGGTCGCAAACCCATCATCACGAAGATTATCGGACCCGGTCAAACCGCGAGTATGTACGAACATGTCCGTAGTGAACTCAAAACCGGCAGACAGGCCTATGTTATCTGTCCTCGTATCGACGAACCAGATCCAGACAAACAAACCGCCCTCATCCTCAAGTCTGTCACATCCGAAGCCGAACGCCTCGGAAAAACTGAATTCAAAGGCTGGCGCCTGGGAGTACTCCACGGCAAAATGACCCCGACCGAAAAAGATAAGGTGATGGCGCGTTTTGCTGCTCACGACATTGATATCCTGGTCGCCACCTCGGTGGTCGAAGTAGGAGTGAACGTGCCAAACGCCACAAACATCATTATCGAAGGAGCCGAACGGTTTGGTCTCTCGCAGCTGCACCAGCTCCGTGGTCGCGTGGTGCGCGGCACCCACCAGCCCTACTGTTTTGCCGTCACCGATAGCAAAAGCGAAAAGACCAAAGAACGACTCAAGGCGCTCGTGACCGCAAAAAACGGTTTTGAACTCGCCGAACACGACCTCACCTTCCGCGGCAGTGGCGAACTCTATGGTGCAAAGCAGTCTGGCCTCTCAGACCTCGGCATGGAAGCAATCAAGAACCTCAGGCTTGTCGAGGCAGCTCGTAACGAAGCGCGCGACCTTGTCGCCAATCTGCCGTTTAATCACACGACCCCTGACCTTAGCCGCCATTACCCCCTTATCGCCGAACGAGTCTCAAAGATTGGCGAGAGTCTCCATATGGAATGAGCAAACGAGGCGCTTGTGCCGACTATTGCGATTTTTTGTAAGTAGGGTTATCCTTAATGCACTCATCTCCGTCTCTTAAATTTGCATCTCATCCTCAGTTATCCACCGCTTGCACATATACCCCCCTCGGGTATACTACAGACCTATGTCTATAATTGAAAATTTGCAGTGGCGATACGCCACGCAGAAGTTTGATACAAGTAAAGAATTATCAACCGAACAGCTTAGCACCATCCTAAAAGCCGGGAACCTCGCCCCGACTGCCTATGGTCTCCAGCCATTTGCAATGGTCGTAGTGGCCGACCAAGCGAAACGTGACGCACTTGTCGAACACGCCTACGGACAGGAACACTTCGCGCAGAATAGTGCCCTGGTGATCCTCGCTGCCCGCACTGATATTGATGAAGCGTATATTACTGAGTATGTGGAGCGCACTGCTCGTCTCCGCGGGATGGACGTCGCTGCTCTTGATGGCTTTAAGAACATGATGCTTGGCGATATGAATGGTCGTGGTGAAGCGGGGCGTCTTGCCTTTGCCCAGCTCCAGGCCTACATCGCTCTTGGCACTATGATGGCAGCGGCTTCAGAACTCCGCGTCGACAACCACGCCATGTCTGGCTTTAATGCGGACGCATTTGATGAGGTGCTTGGCCTTAAGGCTCACAACCTCCACGCGACCGTCGCCCTTGCACTCGGATACCGCAGTGCCGACGACGCCTGGCAAAATTACACCAAAGTCCGCAAGGATATGAAGGATATTGTCGTGACTATCTAACAAAAGATTTAAAACTGACTCAGCCGGCAACATTTCTGTTGCCGGCTGTTAGTTTGTTTTAAAGTTTGCCCAGAAGGCACTCGCATAGGCCGCGTCGGCGGTCACCCGCCAACCAAAACCTTTTCCTGTGATTATATCGCGAACCTCATACGCACAAATGAGCAGTTCATGGTACTGCAACTTGATACGAAACAAGGTGTGGCAGACTAGCGCCAGGTGCGGCACTTGTTGCTGTGCGATACACGAAGAAACATAGTGCGGAACGACGAGAGCCAAGGCGGTAGTGCTGTACAACTGGCGCATAAAAGAACCCCCCTTCTTTAGCAACACTATAGCGCAATACCAAAATTTGCACAGCATTGAGTCACGGCCTATTTCAAGGTATAGTATGCCACGAAACCATCCATAGCTCAGTTGGTAGAGCGTTCGTCTTATACACGGATGGTCCCAGGTTCGAGTCCTGGTGGATGGACATTAATGTTGATTTCTGAGCACCTCAAGACCAGTCACTGCGTATTCGTACGTATCACGATTACGAGAGTAAATAGTACGGGTGCCGTGACCGAACAAATCCTTGCAACTTTTATTTTATCAATATGTCGTACAATATTATTCACTGCTTTCAGATATGGTATACCGCAGTTCACTTATTACTCATCGTCTGTTGTAAACAAAGGTATTTCAAATGAACGCATGCTACACTAGCTGTATCATGCGTTCATTTGTTCTTCGGCATGGAGTTATCGTTGGCGTAGCACTCGTCGCGATTGGATCGTGTGTGTTTTTTCTCGTCAGCGTATTGACGCGCGACCCCCTTCTTGGACTCACCCAGGCCACCGTCGAAACGGGTGTGGTCGAATCGATTGTGTCGGTTTCTGGTGTTACGAAGAGTCGCAACACAGCTGAACTTGCCTTCCCTGCCCAAGGGGTAGTAGCTGCGGTATTGGTCAAAGAAGGTGACCAAGTCGAAGCAGGGACCATTCTCGCAACACTCGGAAGTGCACGCGAAGTCGCTAATCTCGATAAAGCCCGAGCTGATCTCGCTATTGCCGAAGCTAATCTCGAAAATCTTATCCGTGGTGTCCGCCCAGAAGCGAAGGCAGTCACAAGTGCGAGTGTTGAAGCGGCCCGGGCCGAAGTCGAACGAGTGACCAAAGAAAGTAATCAAGCGGTTGATAACGCACGCCGCGCTCTATACTCTAGTGCACTCGCGGCCGAAAGTACCGACCCGTTTGAATCTTCCCCAGCGCCAATTATTACCGGTACCTACCGCTGTACAGAGTCTGGCACCTACACACTCCGTGTTTATAACTCTGGAGCTGCGAGTGGCTATTCACTTGGACTAACAGGACTAGAAACCGGTACGTACTCAGTCGGTGTCGATCAACCAGTACCCTTTGGTTCCTGTGGCCTGCAAGCCCAGTTTGCTGATAATGAAACTTACCACAACACTACTTGGCAAATCGAAATCCCGAATACGCGCAGTACTTCATATATTGCGCTGAAGAACGCCCTTGATCTCGCCCTCACCAATCGAGACAACGCCATCGCCACAGCTGGTGAGGCACTCCGTCTGGCTGAGAAAAAGCAAGCACTTGAAAATGCCAACCCTCTGAACACTGATATCAAAACCGCTGAAGCGAAAGTGGCTCAGGCCCGTGCCTCACTCATTGAAATCGGTGCTATGCTCAGTGACCGTTCAATTATGGCACCATTTGCCGGACAGGTCACTGCTGTTGATATTCTGCCGGGCGAGACCGCCCCAACCACACCCGTCATCACTCTTCTAGCGGCAGACGCGTTTGAAGTGGTCGCTCGTGTACCGGAGATTGATATCACCAAAATCGCCCTTGATCAGATTGCTCGGGTCGTCTTTGATGCCAAGGCTGATGAAGTAAAAACGGGTCGCGTCTCCTACATCTCACCACTCCCAACGACCATCGATGGTGTCGCCTACTTCGAGGTTAAGATTGTCTTTCCGGAAATGCCAGCATGGCTTCGTGGTGGTCTTAATGCTGATATCGATATTGTCACAGGCGCAAGTCAAAGCACAAGTAAGATCCCAACTCGCTATCTCATTACTACACCTGAAGGAACCTTTGTCCGCACACTTTCTGGTACCAGTATCAGCACCAGCACAGTAGAGGTACTCTTTAGTGGCAACGATGGCTACGTCTCGATTCGTGGTCTTGCTCCAGGCACGACCATCGTGGCGCCTTAGATTGGTTTACTTCTATGCAATCTCTCAAAATCGGACTCTTGCTCGGCTGGCGCCAAATACAACGGGCGAGTCTTTGGACAAACTTACTTATTGTCTTTGTCATGATGTTGACCTTCCTCAATCTCATTGCTGTTTCAGGCATTTTGGTTGGACTAATTGTCGGTGCTGAAGTAGCTGTTCGTGAAAAGTCCCTTGGCGATATAATTATTAGTCCGCGCGATGATGAAGACCATATCCTTGAAACCGAACGCTTTGTCCGAGAACTATCGGCCTATCCGGAAGTATCTGCCTACTCCGTGCGCTATAAAGGAGCGGGAGTACTCGAAGCTAACTATCAACTCCGCAGAAACCTTTCCGGTGAACGAGATATTGCCAATGTAACGGTGACTGGTATCGATCCTAAAAGTGAAGAGAGAATGACGGCTCTCGCCGATGAGCTGATTGCTGGTGAATATCTCAGTCCAGAGGACGAAGGTAAAATTCTCCTCGGGGCACTTTATACTAAAGAATACGCCAGTAACTACGGGGATATTTTTGAAACCGTTGAAGGAGTTGAGGTTGGTGATACGGTACGCCTCACGAGTGGTTCAATCACCAAAGAGTTTGTAGTCAAGGGAATTGTCCAATCAAAAGTGGATGAAGTGTCACTCAACACATACATTCCTGAACGAGAATTCCGACGACTCTTTAATCGCATTGATCGCAATGCCGATCAGGTTGTTGTTCGCCTCTACCAACCAAACGATAACATCAAACTAAAAGAGGCCATGGTCGGAAGTGGACTCGGAAACCTCGCCAAGATTCAAACCTACGAAGAAGGGGTGCCCAAGTTTTTGACTGATATCAAAAATACTATGAATCTCCTCGGAACCTTTATTGGTTCAATCGGCTTGGTGGTTGCCTCTATCACCATCTTTATTATTATCTTCATTAATGCGCTCGCCCGACGTCGCTACATCGGTATCCTCAAAGGAATTGGTATCGATCAGCAAGCCATTGAATGTGCCTATGTCGTACAAGCGGGTATCTATGCCATCGTCGGCGCTCTCCTTGGTGTGGTTGTTACCTACGCCATGCTCATCCCCTATTTCAAAGCGAATCCCATTAACTTTCCATTTAGTGACGGAATTCTGGTCGCGCCAATTGAAGAGACCGCTGTCCGTTTTGTGATTCTTTTGATTACCACACTTATTGCCGGCTTTATACCCGCTTTCATGATTGCCCGAGGCAACACCCTTAATGCTATCCTTGGTCGTAAAAACTGATGTGAGCTACAGAACCATAGGCGACAATAGCAAACTTCGTTCCCAACTTGTCCGCACCTCAGACAAGTTACTGGAATTGGAACTTATGGCCGCATGTATAATGAATCCATCTATGTCTCAGACACCAACCACCCCACTCATCATTGGTAAAGGCATCACCAAATCATTTGGCACCGGCAATCTTATTACCCACGTTCTGCGTGGAATTGATATTACGATTATGGAAGGTGAGTTTGTTGCTATTATGGGTAAATCTGGCGCTGGTAAATCAACCCTCATGTACCAACTCTCCGTACTTGATGAACCAACGGGTGGTAGCATCGTTGTTGCGGGCAGCGAAACAACTACACTTACTGAGAAAGAACGAACGGACTTCCGTCTTCGAACATTGGGTTACGTTTTTCAAGACTACGCACTGGTGCCCGACCTTTCCGCCGAAGAAAATGTCCTTCTCCCGCTTATGATGCGGGGTACGAGACTTGATGTAGCCCGGACCATCGCTCGTGCGGCAATTGATTCGGTTGGACTACCCAGCAAATATCCAAATCTCCCTTCCGAACTCTCTGGTGGTGAACAGCAACGAGTCGCGATTGCACGAGCGATAGCGGGTCAACCAAAAATTCTTTTTGCCGACGAACCAACCGCGAACCTCGACAGTGTCTCCGGAGAACAAATCATCGCGTTACTTACCACCCTCAACAAAGAACAGGGACAAACCATAGTGATGGTCACCCACGAACGCGAATATGCACAGTCAGCCGACCGCATTATAAATATGGAAGACGGGCGGATTGTTGGTGAAGAAAAACCCTAACGCAGAGAAAACAAAACCGGTGAGACCTTAGAGGTCTCACCGGTTTTGTTTTTAAACTACCCAAGAGTTCGTCCAATGACTCCAGGTTCGAGGCATCGACGAGAAAAAATGTGAGGCGTACTAGTTGTACGTAGAATATTTTTCGACGGAGACAATAAAGAAGGTAAGGGTAGTGGGCGGACTGTTAGACTAAGGCGCTGGTTGGGTCCCCTGCCTTTGCATCCTCATCCCGCTGCTTCTTGTAGATGTCATTAATGGGAACTTCTTCTTGCTTGAGGAGTGCTTCATACTCTTCACGCTCAAGGGTCTCCACTTCGGCGAGACGAATCGAAATGTTATCCAGTGCCGTGCGGTACTTGGTGAGAATCTCGCTCGCCTTCTGCTTTCCTTCCTCAATAATACGCGCCACTTCGTCATCAATTAACTTCGCTACCTGCGGTGAGTAACCACGATCTTCTGAAAAACCACCACCAATGAGGCGTCCACCAGTTCCTTCAAACGCCACTGGACCAAGAGCGTCGCTCATACCGTACTTCGTCACCATATCGCGAGCAAGGTTCGCCACGACCTGAAGGTCGTTACTAGGACCGGTGGTGAGGTCATCAAAGACCATGAGCTCGGTTACATACCCACCAAGGGTCATTGCGATATCATCAAGGAATTCTTTACGTGAATGCATCTTGCGGTCTTCATCTGGAAGCTTCAGTGTATATCCTGCGGCCCGACCACGTGAGATAACCGAAATCTTTTGGACTGGGTCAGCGTATTCAAGCACCGAAGCGACGAGTGCATGCCCTACTTCATGGTAAGCGGTCACGAGCTTTTCACGCTTACTCATCACGTGACTCTTACGCTCTGGACCTAACATAACTTTTTCAATCGAGCGGATAAGGTCAAACTGTCCCACTGCCTTGCGCGCTTCACGAGCAGCCAAGATAGCTGCCTCGTTCATAAGCGAGTAGAGCTCAGCGCCTGAAAAGCCTGGTGTACGCTGGGCAATAATTTCGAGATTCACATCATCCTGGAGCTGCTTCTTGCGAGCGTGCACCTTGAGGATTTCGACTCGGTCTTTGCGGTCTGGAAGGTCAATTGTTACCCGACGGTCAAAACGACCAGGACGAAGGAGGGCTGGGTCAAGGACATCTGGACGGTTCGTGGCTGCCATGACAATCACTTTGGCATTTGGTTCAAAACCGTCCATCTCGACGAGGATCTGGTTGAGAGTCTGTTCGCGTTCGTCGTTTCCGCCACCCATACCGGTCCCGCGGACCCGTCCCACGGCATCAATTTCATCCACAAAGATAATTGCCGGTGCGTTTTTTTTCGCCATTTGGAAAAGGTCACGAACGCGTGAGGCACCAACACCCACAAACATCTCGACGAACTCTGATCCAGAGATACTGAAGAATGGTACTCCTGCTTCGCCAGCAACCGCACGAGCGAGGAGGGTCTTACCGGTACCCGGTGCACCCATCATCATGACCCCTTTTGGAATCTCTGCACCGATATCAAGAAACTTCTTTGGGTTCTTGAGGAAATCGACAATTTCTTCTAGCTCCTGCTTCGCTTCTTTGGCACCAGCAACATCCTTAAAGGTGACCTTCTTTGCGGTATCGTTTGGATCAATCATTCTTGCCTTACTGTTACCAAACGAAAGTGCCTGCATCCCCGCCCCCTTCACAGAACGAGTAAGGAACCAAATAATGATACCGAGGAATAAAAGCGGGAATAGGAATGGTGCAAACACTGACATCCAGTACCCAAAGCCAGTCTCCCGTTGGACGTCAATGGTGATACCAGCGAGTTGTTCACTCGTGACGCCGAGATTCGTGAGGGTCTCCGAGACGGCAGCGTCGGTCTCACGCTTGGCTTCGCCTTGGTTACGAGTCTCATCTTTGTATGCCACTTCAAGGAGTGTGCCCCGGACGATGATTTCTTTTACCTCACCAGCCTTCACCTGCTCGACCACCTGTGAAAGTGTCAACTCTTCTGGCTTTTGTTGATTATCTGCCAAGTACGAAAAGGCCGCCATGATTAAAACCAGGAAGAGTACCGTCGAGAGAATGTTGTTCCAAAAATTACCAGGACCAACAGGTACTTGTTTGCGGAGATTACTCATCTTTTCACGATTAGTCTTTTTGGCCTTAGCTTCTGGTTTCTCAGTACTTTCAACTGGAGTAACTGGAGCCTTAGCACTTGTAACATCTTCGTTTTTTGGGTCTTTTTCTAAATCAGACATAGTGTCGCCATTATACAGAAAACCCCCCAAATTGCGAGACAAAGGGTTATGGCATATTACGATTGCCTTACCTTCCCTCCTTGCCTCTGGTATGATACGGTCACACATATATATGAGTTACGCCAATAACAAACGGGCCCATTTTGACTTCGAAATCCTCGAGACGATTGAGGCGGGTTTGGTACTGCTTGGCACCGAAGTGAAGTCTATCCGCAATGGTCGAGTCAAAATCGATGGCAGCTACATCATCGTGAAGGACGGCGAGGTGCAATTGGTGGGGGCAAACATCCCCGCCTTCCAGCCAAAAAACACTGATAAATCCTATAACCCTGACCGTCCTCGCAAACTCCTCATTAGCAAAAAAGAGCTTAAAAAGCTTGAACAATTAACCTCAAAGCAAGGTTTGACAGCAGTACCTTTATCATTGTATAATAGTGGACGGAACATAAAACTCTCCTTTGGGATAGCAAAGGGCAAGAAAAAAGCCGACAAACGCGAGACTATCAAGGCGCGGGATGTCAAACGAGAGATTGAACGTACCTTGAAGTCACAATAATATTTCACTTCAGAAAGATGGTCACCAAGCACAGAACCATCCAGATCCGGAAAGCCCGGACAGCTGTAAAAACACAAAACAGGGACAAAAGATGGACGGTGTCGTTTCAATTACCCCATCAATCGATGTTAGTGGACCAATCACCGTGGAATTGCTAACCGAGCTTACGCTTCGCGTACTTGGTGCTCACTTCCAGGGCAGCTACGTCGATATGATGAAGGACTACACGGATTTCTGTGTTGTCCGTGAGACGAAAGCGAACCAACGGACTCACCTTGAGTGGGCCTGTGCTTTACTCAACATTAAGATTGAGAAAGACATCGAACTCTGAAGTTTCGCGGACCTATAGACTACCCATCGAGCAGTCGACGGGTCCGCACCATCTTTCTGAAGTGAAATCAAAAAACGGAGGACAGTGATATGCCTAGAGGATACGGAGGTGACGAGTATTCTGACGAAGACGTCAGAAGGTTGCGAAAAGCACTTGGCGCTCGAGGTGGAGCGGCAACCAGCAGTGGACTGCATGGAGCACCCCATCGAGACACTGCCGGAAGAAGAACAGGTTATTCCGATGACGGCCTCGGTGAGGCCGAACAACCTCTATCAGATACACCTGAACATGGAGCGCGTTGATGCCTGAAGACGAAGACATCATTGGAATTGGTGGCCGGGCGACCAGTGGGATGGGACACAACCCGCCCCGCAAGCAGGTCTATCTCGGGAACGATCCGTACCTGGCCATTACGGCAGCAAGTGTCCAGAAGGAACTACCTCCCGATGACCGCGACCTCAGTGACATACTGCGGCGAAACGAAACCTGAGATCCGTGGGCGGCCTCATCGCCGCCCACCTCCCTACTCTATTGTGACTGTAACAAAACCTACGCTCGTGCGTCATCATTGTGGTGAACGCACAGCGTTCCCTCATTCTGCTCAATCATCGATTGAACATAGTGAGGGGATGCTAGGCATCGACGGAGTTGCGTCGTCCCCGTGTGCAGTGCGAGAGCTGCTCGAGACTCTCCCAAAACTCGAGTACCTGTACGTGCAAAGAATAGCGTACCAAGTCCTTACGCCAACGCGTTTGGATTCGCTCCCGCTGTAGCGTAACTTACGCTCGCCGGACGACGCTCGCTTCCCTGAGGCTTCATACGGGAAGTCGGGTGAAATAGCCATGAGGCTCTGACTGATTATGCCGTTTTCATAATCAATCGAATTTCTTAAAACTCGGTAGCTGGTTGTTTTGTCTTCTTTCTAGATCAGTCACTTAAATCAAAAAGAAGTCTACGCACTGTAGACTCACGGTGATACCAATTCTCGGACGGGGGTTCAATTCTCCCCATCTCCACCTTCAGATAATTTCTCATTAAACAGCCCCTCAAAAGGCTGTTTTAATGTTGATTTTTCTACCTTTTTTGCACTTACAAAAAAGTTCAAGAAGATAGGTGCGATATAGGCGTGTTTCTCTGTTGTTGATTGAACTCTCTTAATATCATCACTACTGATTATTACAAGCTCCCTAGTGGTGGTTTAGATGATGACATAGATACAATTGTTGCTTTAAAGCGTGAGTATATGAAGTAAACCACTCTAGGCTCACGCCGTGGGGCATTACCACACAGACAGTCTGTCTGCTTAGCCAAACAACGATGTTGTTTGGCTGATATCATCACTGCCTTACTGTTTTACATAACATTCGATGATACTTTGGTCTATGCCCACCGTCGAAACAAAGTAGCCGTCGGACCACATACCGTCAATGCCCCAGTAATATTTCTTGAGGTTAGGCTTTCTTGGTAGGCATCCTTCTATGATACGGGACAGACGACAGTGATGCTACCGGAACTCACTGCATCCCCGCCCTGACGAAACGGGGTATTGGGGTGGAATAAATCCAACAATAATCACTACAATGCCGACAATAACAGCCAATAAGGTTTTATCCATGTGTATATAAAATTAATTAAGATATATCAGATTTGGTTGGGTTACCTTACCATCACCAAATTGACCTCATACCTGTCTATAGAGCCGTTCCAGTCAAGAATTATTACAGCCGTCGATTGTTTTGGTATACTAGTCACTATGAAAACATATACTGGGGGCTGCCACTGCCAGAAAGTGCGCTACGAAGTAGACATGGAGGAACTCACCAAAGCGATGGCCTGTAACTGCTCTATCTGTAGCAAACGCGGCTGGCTCCTCACCTTTGTACCGGCGTCATCATTTCGTCTCCTGTCAGGCGCGGACGAAGTAACTACCTACCACTTTAATAACAAGAAGATTGATCATATCTTTTGTAAGACCTGTGGTGTGGCTGCATACGGTTCTGGCGGCGATATGGTGTCAATCAATGTCCGCTGTCTTGATGATGTTATTCTCGAGGCGCTCAAGATTAATCACGTCGACGGCAAGAGTTTCTAATTAGACAAAACTTAAAAAAAATAAAATGTGAAAGCCCGGGCAAAAGATGCCCGGGCTAACTCGTCTCATTTCCAGCCGTAGTCGGCGTAGGTAGAGCAGGCGACATTCCCGCCAGCAGAGTAGACGCAGATCCGCACGTAGCCATCGTCGCAGACTTCGTCCACGTACCATCTCACCGGATCAGGATAGTTGCTCCGAATGTACCGATTCATCTTCGAATAGCTGGCGCCCGGTCTTCCGCAGTAGCGCGTTGTACTCCTCAGATCAAGGAAGTACCCGCCGCCATCGCCAAGGTCGATGTCGCCTTGGCGTTCGTAGCCGACGTTCCAGTCCCCGTAGAAGAAGTCACCTTCAGCGAGGTGGTCGGCCGTTGCCACCTGGGTGGTAGCAAAAACAAGAAAGAGTGCCGCAATGAACTGTCTGATCATCTTTTAAAGATACTCTATCTATTATCTTCCTTCACTCGAAACTTCAGCATCTTGGTGATGAGGGTCTTCGGGAGCGGTTTGTCGTACGAAAAGCGAACGCAACCCTTTGAGGTACTGTATGACGCGAGCTCGGTGGCAAAAGCTGTAATAGCAGATGGGGTCGGGTAAAAGCCGAGGTGGCCTTTCATAGCGGCGAAGTGAACCAGATTACCCTTCCCGACTAGCGTCGGCATACCGTATTTGATCGCCTCACTCGCCTTGGGTGCCGCTGCCCTGACGATCTCGTACATGGTACGGAGCTGTGGCTGCACATCTTTGGCCTGAGCTTTCATATACGCGGCAACTGTTTGATACGTTTTCATACCAATAATTATAAAGTAGAAATACAAAAGCAGCACCTGTTGGTACTGCTTTTGTGAAGCTAGTTCGATCTCTATTAGCCTCTGATGAGCTGCACTAACCAAATAAGTGCTACCGCCCCCACCACCGACACTCCGAGACTGTAGAGATTTAGTCCGGTCACTCCCGCTCCCCCAAAGAAGCCAAAGAGCCATCCCCCAATTGATGCTCCAACGATCCCAACAATAATGTTGAGAATGATCCCTTGTGATGCATCGGTCTTCATAATCATCGATGCAATCCAACCTGCAAGCCCACCTAGTACGAGCCACGCAATGTATCCCATAACGGTTGTGAGTTAAAAAATAATCCTCTCTTAAATTGTATACCTGTCTTAGTCAGGGCACAATGCCCAATTACCGACGTTACTCGCTGCAGCAGCACGCGCAGCTTCTTTGAACGAGCTAGCGAACATATCGTTTGGCGGTATGATGAGAGGCCGTGCCAGGCCAGCGGCAATGATAGCGTCGTTTACAAACACTTCCGCAGTCCCCTCGCCCACGTAGACATACCGTAAGAGGCGGTCATACTGGTCACGATCTTCGGCATCAGCCACGAGACGTACCGTCTTTCCTGCCACAAGTTCCCGATTGTATTTGGTGGCTTCGTGACTCCCACATTCAGGCTTGCCTTCGCGGCGTGGTTCGGGGGTATCGATACCGATGTAGCGCACCGTTTCTTTTTTACCATCCACGTTGACCTCAATCGTGTCGCCATCAATCACCGACACCACCTCAGCCATAGTTTCTGCAGGTACATCTACCGGCGAGCTTGGGAAAGTAAACCACGGTACAAATAAACTGATGATAGCCGTAAGGAAATTGATTATGAGATTAATGTCCATAGCAGTCGGTACTATTATGTCATAATAGTAGTATGAAAAGTCATCGTGGCAACATTATCCCAGCCACGCTCGCAGCGAGCGCTATCCTTGGCATGATTGCGAGCGTAAGTCTCCTGTGGTTTCGTGACACACAGACGGCGGCCGTCGGCAACTTTAGCCTCACCCCGAGTGCCGCTGTGGTTACCACTGACAACACCGTCACTTTTGATTTAATAGTCGAGACTGACACCAGCGTAAACGCTTTTGGCGGCACGCTCATGTTCGACGAGTCAATTCTCAGTGTCGAAAAGATTGATTACAATACTTCAATAGCAGACCTCTGGGCCAAAGCACCCTGGTACAAAAAAGGTTCTGGCACTATTTCGTTTGGTGGTGGTACCACGAAGCCAGGTGGGTTCATTGGTCGTGACAACCTCCTCACTATCACTTTCAAAGCTCGTGTCCCTGGCAAAGCCTCGGTATCAGTGGCTGATATCCAAATTCTCGAGCATGATGGGTACGGTACGCCACTAACCACCGAAACCGAAATCGACAGCATCTTAACCGTAGTGCCTCATACTTCAAGTTACGAAGAAAAATCAATTGTTATTGTCCGTCCAGAAAATGTTTCGAGTGACCTCAATGGTGATGGTGTGATCTCACTCAAAGACGCGAGTATCCTGCTCGGATATCTCGCAACCAGTGACCTCCGCGGCGATCTCACGGGTGATGGTCGAGTGACCCTTGGCGATATGAGCGCCCTTATGAGTAATTTCTAGCTCACCGTAAATGATTCGGTCACCGCAAGGAGCTCAGCTGATTCATTCGTCCGGATAACGGCAGCCAACACAGCAGAACTCTGACTTGAGATAATGCCATCGCGTCCGATGGTCATTTCGTTGCGGTCTTCGTCGAGGTCAATACCAAGCGATTCTAAACCAGCCAGGAAAAGGGCGCGGAGTTGCGGACTGCGTTCTGCCGCGGTAGCGGTCAGTACCACCGCATCAAGGCCACCAAGCGCGACGAGGTACGAACCGAGGGTTTTTTGAAACCGGTAGACACATTGCTGGAAGGCTGCCATGACCGACTCATCCCCTTGCTCGAGCCGCGCAAGTAGGTGGCGAAAGTCAGACTCGCCAGTGAGGCCCACAAAGCCACCACGTGTTTGGAGATAGGTGTGCATATCAAGCGGCTTCATGTGGTGAATACGCATCAGCTCAAGCACGACTGCTGGTTCGATATCACCGGTACGGGCACCCATCATGAGTCCACTCCCCGGTGCAAAGCCCATGGTGGTATCGATACTGACGCCGTTCTTAAGCGCACACATACTCATACCACTGCCGATATGACAGACTACTACCCGTGAGGCAGTGAGCGGGAGGAGTGATGGTAACTGCTTTGCAATCGAAGCGTACGATAAGCCATGGTAGCCAAAGCGATACAGATCATGGGTGCGGATGTCTTCTTGTTCAATCGCAAAAGTACGCGCGTAGGTTGGAACAGTATTATGGAATGCGCTGTCAGAAACCCCTACCACTACCGCAGTTGGCAGAAGGCGGAGTATCTCTAGAAGCTCAGCGAGTGTATGAGGAATGTGTAGTGGAGCAAGCACCAGTGCCGCCTCAAGACGGTCTCGGTACTCCTCGTCAATCTGGCGATGGGTCGTGAAGTAGGTACCGGGCGCCACAATCCGTAGTCCAACTCGGGTGATGGCATTTGCACTTGGTATCAACTGGTCGGTCACTGCTGCAGTAAGCACATACGACAACGCCGATGTATATTCAGTCCCCGTAATACCAGCGCAGAGCTGGCCTTGGCCGTTATGTTCGCGGCACACTTCATACTGATGCTCGTTGCGTTCAAAGCGGTAGGTGGCAATAGTTCGCCCAGCGTCAATAAGCGTGTATTTTTTTGAAGAAGAACCCGGATTGATTATTAACGTGAATGCCATGTCCAGTTAGTAATTTCAATTGGATCGTCGCCGTGTTCGATAATGTACGCACGGTGTGATTCGAGCTTTTCTTGATAGACGTCGCGGAGTTGCTTGGCTTCCTGGGCCGTGATGACACGCGCGTGTTCAGCAATGGCAAACGCTTCCATCGCGAGATGATACCGGTCGACGTGATTGCGGACCATCATGTCAAAGGCGGTAGTGGTTGAACCACTTTCTTCGTAGCCGTGGACAGTAAAGCGAGTGGCATCTCCCCCATAATCAAAGAGGATTTGTTTGATGGTCTGTGGGTAGCCGTGGAAGTTGATGCGAACTGGTTTGTCTTCAGTAAAGTAGTCTTCAAATTCATGCCGAAGGACGAGGTGCTTGGAGTTGCCAAGTCCTCCGCCTGAAAGGGCATTGATGTTCACGTAGCGCATACGGAAAGCAGGGATTTCACGACGGACGATACTGATGGCCGCGAGCGTCTCCTGGGTTGGGTAGTCACCGGCTGAGGCAAAAACCATATGAGGGTCGTTGTCGGTAGCAAAGTCCCAAATAGCAATACCCATATCGATATCACGCTTGGCTTCAGTCGCGGTCCGCCAGATTGGGAGCGGGCGCTTTTCACAAACCATCACATTAATCTCTCGTTCACTATCCATCATGCGGGCAAAGGCTGCGAGCGCTAAGTTAGCGTCCGCTGGAAAATAGACATTGGTGAAATCACTTTGGCGTTGGAGTACTCCATCAATAAAGCCGGGGTTCTGGTGCGAGAAGCCATTATGCTCTTGGCGCCAGCCAGTTGAAGTGAGGATGTAATTTAAAGACGCAATCGTGCCGCGCCATGGCACCTGACGCGCAATCTTGAGGAACTTCGCGTACTGGTCGGTCATACTCGCAACAATCTGCGCAAAGGCTTCGTAAGACACGAGGAGCCCATGACGACCAGTGAGTACGTACCCTTGGAGCAATCCCTGGAGACTGTGTTCGGAAAGCATCTCGAGGACTCGCCCATCGCGCGAGATGTCTTTGTCCCAGGGCTTTAGGGGCCAGAGAAAAGAGCGGGTGGTCGTCTCAAAGACAGCGTGGATTTTGTTTGAGTAGGTTTCATCCGGCGACATAAGACGGAGATTGCGACGGTCGGCATTAAGCGTCATGGTATCGCGCAGGTAGGCACCAATTTTTTCCATACTACTTTCCATACCGCAGATGGGATCATCGAGGTTGCAGGTGTTTCCCGAACTATAGGCGCTCGTGTCTGGGAGCACCAGCTTCTGGTAGTGCGGCTGACCACCACGGGCGTACGCTGAATTACCCATGCGTCGCTCGGGCGACGGAACCAGTGACTCAATACCAGCTGTGAAGCCCTGCCCACTAAAGAGTTCGTCAAAGTGGTAAGAGCGAAGCCAAGTCTCGAGGGCGGCGAGATGCGTCTCGTTGGTCTTCGCGAATTCAGCAATCACCTGGTGTGAGGTGTGATTGTCTTCAATACGCTTACCATCAAGCTCGGGAATACTGTGCCAACCTTTGGGGGTACGTAAAATAATCATAGGCCAGCGTGGTGGTTCTTTGAGGTTCCCCTCGCGAGCAATGTACTGGGTAAACTGAATAGCCGACACGGCGGTATCAAGTACCTCCATCATGCGGGTATGCACATCGGCCTCGGTATAGGCATCAACAATGTGTGGCTCGTAGCCATAACCGATGAATAGCGCGGTTAGTTCTTCGTCGCTCATCCGCCCGGCAAAAGTTGGACCAGAAATCTTGTACCCATTGAGGTGAAGAATTGGTAGCACAGCTCCATTGGTCGCTGGATCAACAAGCTTATTGAGGTGCCAAGCGGTCGCGGTAGGACCGGTTTCAAATTCACCATCACCAATGAGACACGCCGCGATAAGGGACGGATTATCAAGGACGGCACCGTAGGCGGTAGCAAGCGCGTAACCGAGTTCCCCACCTTCGAGAATCACTCCCGGAGCTTCCGGGTTACTGTGACTCGGGAAACCATACGGCCAACTAAACTGCCCAGCAAGGTAGGACAAGCCGGCTTCGGTACGAGGGATTTTTTCGTAGTACTGGCTGAGGGTACCTTCGAGGAAAAGATTCGCTTGTATCGCTGGAAAACCGTGGCCCGGACCAAGCACAAAGAGCATGTCGAGGTCACGAGCGACGATGGCGCGATTGAGGTGAGCGTAGGTAAAGTTGATACCTGGGCAGGTACCCCAGTGGCCCAAGAGACGAGACTTCACATGCTCCGGCGCCAATGGCTCCTCAAGGAGAAAGTTGGCTTGTAAGTAGATTTGAATGGCCGAGAGATAATCTGCGGCGCGGATGTATTCCAAAAGAGCTTCGCGCATACAGTGGTAGTATACCAGTGCTAACCACAACTGTTTGACGTCTGCTGTTCACAAAAGTAGTAGTGGAGTGAATCAAATATCTTGTGGTATACTCTTTCGCGCTATGAAAAAAACTGATCACCTCGTGGTAAAACGCGGTACACACGGACTTGGACTTTTTACCACTGCTCCAATTGCGAAGGGATCTCTCATTATTGAATACACAGGGGAGAAAATTACTGCCGACGAAGCAAACAGACGCGGTGGTCAGTATCTCTTTGAGATCAACGACAGTTACACGGTTGACGGTCGCGGTCGTGAGAATACCGCCCGGTACATTAACCATTCTTGCCGCCCAAACTGCTATCCCGAAATTGATGAAGATGAGGAACATATCTTTATTTACGCCAAACGTGCCATTAAGCCAGGCGAAGAGCTCACGTACGACTACGGGAAAGAATTTTGGAACGAATACATCAAACCAAAACAGTGCCGCTGCGAAAAATGTACTGAAGCGAGAGCAAAAGCCTAAACAAAAACTACTCACCTTGATACTGGTGAGTAGTTTTAGGAAGTAGGAGTAGTTGTCTCGGCCGGGACAAGACCGCTTGGTGTAGCACCATCACCTAGGGGAGTGTTGTCGGTGCCTTCGGTATTGCTATCTGTAGTTTCAGTAACTGCCTCAGAGCTGGTAGCCGTGGTAGTAGCGGGGGTCTCAGGAACAGGTGGTGGGGTCGGCGCATCTGCTGGAGTGAGTCCACCATTTGGACGGAGGTCACTACTCTGAACTGGAACCGTGATGGTGCTTTCGCCTTCGCGCACTTCGCCGCGATTGATACGTTCATTGCGTTCGTTTACGACCGCCACCACATCAATCTGACCATTATCGCTCATCCCAATTCCGACCCCAGCACCACACAGAAGAAGGACAATGCTCAGTGTCCACATGAGTGAACGGCGACCACGCGACACCGCCTTTCGCTGTTCGCTGATTGAGGTCGGCGCACGCCGAGCCGGTTCGGTCCGAGCCGCTGCAACGAAAGTAGTCTCTTTGACCGGTTCAACACGCTTCCGTGGTCCCCGTGGTGCCCGCGAGGCTGGTGCTTCGCCGTCAGAAACAACCGTCACCCGCTTGCGAGGCGCGCGTTTTTTGGGGACTAGCGTTTCTTCTTCAGTTGTCGTTGTTCGCGCACGCGGCATGTCAAGATATTCTAGCATTTGTTACACTAGATACATATGGCTACCACCCTTCTTATCAACATCTTTCTTTTTGCACTGATTATCTTCACACTGTCGACACTTATCTTCTTATACTCAGCCCACAAAGAGGATATGAGTGTGATGGACATAGCGTATGGGCCTTTGTTTGCCATTGGCGCCTGGTCAGCCATTGTGATAACCGAAGGCTATTACCCACTTACTCTGCTCGTTGCCACACTCATCACGCTCTGGGCACTGCGACTTGGTGTGCGTATCTGGCGCAAAAATCACGAGAAGCCCGAAGACGCCCGCTATGCCGCTTGGCGCCAAGCCTGGATGCGGCAAGGTCGGCAATACTTCCTCATACGCAGTTACCTGCAGGTAAATTTATTCCAGGGATTGATTATCTGTATCATCGCACTGCCGTTTATCGTCACGCTCTCAGCTGGCGACGCACACGGTACCTGGCAGACGGCGGTCGGTGCGCTTCTCATGCTCTTTGGACTCGCTTATGAAACCACGGCTGACTGGCAGCTGGATGCCTTCCTCGCGCGCAAGCGGTCTGGCATTGAGGCAGCTACCATCATGACCTCCGGACTCTTCCGCTATAGTCGCCGACCCAATTATTTTGGTGAGGTCTTGATCTGGGTTGGGCTCGCTATGATGGCGTATCCTCTCCCCTACGGAGAATGGGCCATACTCAGTCCACTCCTCATCTGGTACATCGTGACCCGTGTCACCGGACCAATGCTTGAAAAAATCTTTTTGGAAAAATATCCCGATGCCTACCAAGCCTACATGGCCCGTACCAACTATTTTATTCCTGGCAAACCACGTGAATAATAATCACTATATACTAAAAACAAGCGGTGCCCACTATTTAGGTGCCGCTTGTTTTACTTCCCCGCCTTACACCGCTCGCTGCAATAGATAACCTGTTCCCACTGACCGCGGAGCTTCCAGCTTTTGCGATTCGTAAACGGTTTACCACACCGAACACAGAGTTTTGAATCTTTCATTATGCACTTATCGTACGCGTTTTTACTCTTTTGTTCTATCCCCAATTGACAGGCTCCACCATCGCGGTTACTATCGCAGGTTCCGCTCTACCGGTATAGAGCGGAAGTATGAAGCAAAGAAACGAGGATAAATGCAGATGCTAACCACAACACAGCCCACCACGACCCCGCGGGGCCAAACGAGGGCGTTTCGGATCTTTGAGGAGATCCGCTCGATCCTGCCGATCGCCGAGCGGGTGCGGCAGCGGTGGCAGAAGCGACCGGTGGCCGCACTGAACCGCGAACAGCTGATCGACCAGCTTGTGCGCGAGCATCATCTCCATTGCCATGGAGCATGTGGTAGCTGTCGCCACACTATCCAAGACATCTTCAGCGACTAGCGCCGACGCGGTGCCAGCCTGAACACGACGCGGCCGAAGGGAACCCCTTCGGCCGTTTTTTATTTCTGATATAAAATACCCCCCGACCGTTCCCGGTCGGGGTGATTTCTTTTCTTGCAGCCAGATTAGGCGGCAATGGCAGGGACGAGGGTAAACTGCTCCGGCGGTTCCTCCTTGAACCGCGGCAGGTCAGCTGGAAGGTACGTCATGCGCCAGCCGAGCACCAGCATGATGCGGTCGAGCGTCCAGGCCGTGGGACGCCTCGTCACACCATTGAGCAGATTGTTCATGGTCGACACGCCGACATACGCTTCCTTGGCGATGTCTTCGAGTGTGCGGCCATTGCGCAGTGCTATGCGCAACATCCACTTCACCATGCTGACGCGCATTTGGAACAGCGCTTCGGCTTCGGCGAAGCCTTCGGGGTCAGTTTCGACATACTTCACAGTGTAGTCCTTTCCTCTGGGAACAAAATCTTATGCGAAGCATTATATCACAAAATTATTAAAATGCAATAGTTCATCATTAGACTTAAATGTACTTCTCCTACGAAGTGGGCTTTACGAATACAAATATACGAAGTACGGTTATAGGTAGCAACAACCATTGACCGAAAGGAGGTCACTGTGTCGAATCTACCCTCACTCCTTCTCGTGATGCTGGCCATGATCTTTACGGTCTTAGGTAGTAGTCGCTTCAGCACCGCTGAAGAACCGGTAACTCGGTCACACCTTATCATCGTCGCCGACCATAGTACGAGTATGCATACAAGCGGTGCCATGTTCGTACTCACGAACGCTATCATCACAACCCTCGATAGTTTTCCAGGCGACTGCGGTGAAACCAAGGTCACCTATATCGCCTGGGGAGATTCTATCCGATCAGTTTCAGCGAACGTAAATGGCTGATGCGCGATACAACCTCATGCTCGAGATCGGTGATTTCTCTAATCTCGACCTTAGAGGTACGAATGATAAAGAAGCTATCGAAGTGGCAAATGCTTTAGTCAACCCGGAAGAAAAAACGATTGTCGTCTTTCTCACCGACAATGTGTCCGGAGGATATGCGATTGGCCAAGTTAATTATGAACTTCACAAAGTCGGCATCATTCGACCCGGTGCAGCTGAGAGTCTTCGTGATAAGTTCCTCCCGGGACAAGGAATTGTCCATAACATCGACACAATCGATGATCTCACTGTCATTATGACAGATATCCTCGCTTCGGCTCGTAGTTCGCTCTGCCTCGGATGACATCTTCGTCCGCCGTTCCTTTTCTGGACCGGCGGGCGCTTTTTAGTTTAAAACTTCATACACTCACTTTCGAATGGTGTTTTCTATATCAATGCGGCACACCTCTTTACGAAAATCACCATAAGGAGTACGTTTATAGGTAGCGAAACACTAACCAGGCAAGGAGACTACCGATGTCTATCCGACTCGCACTCGTCACTTCCTTGGTCGCGATCTTCCTGATCTTTGCTACCAAACCAGTAAAAGCTGATCCGACCATCGGTCACGTCATTATCCTTGGTGATCAAAGTACGAGCATGTATCCGAGAATAGATGAAGAAACCACCACTCTGGCAACCTTAACCGATATCGTGTTTCAACGAGTTGGTATCACGAATGCCCTTCGTGAATTTACTCCCTGGTGCAACAGCGTTCGGGCCACCTATATCGCTTGGGGTGAACTGCAAAGCCAACCCATAAGCGAGTTGGTAGAACCAGGCAAACATTTTTCAGACGAATTCATCGCGATGATCGATGATGAATCTGACTACCCACATGGTGGTACCGCCCATGGTGCAGCCCTCACGGAAGGTATCCGGCAAGTGTCGGCGACCGAACCAACTGCCCTGGTGTTCATCACTAATGGTGCAGGGAAACCTGTCTCAAACGTGGACCTCACACCAGTCACCGTGTTTAAAGTCTCTTTATTCAATGAAGAGGTGACGGAGTACCTCCGTGACGAGTTCTTGCCAAACGAACCTCATCTCGTGCAGGCAGAAAGCGCAGCGGACGTATCATTGGCGGTGAAAGCTGCGTTGCAATCGGTCGATACCCTCTGCCTCGGTTAGGACAAACATGCTCATGCCCGCCGTTCCTTCTCTGGACCGGCGGGCGCTTTGTTTTTTGGTGATGTATTAGTTAGTCACAACACCATAGACCCCACCAATTGACAACCTGCATGACAGGTATAGAGTAATGAGAAGCCCAGCTGCCACAGGGACAGTGGAATGGGCTACTGTCGCGGATGGCCTCTAGCACCGCACAAGTGAACCACTCAGACATTCCTCGACTGAGCAAACTGTAACCAAAACAACCACAGGGATAAGACCATGGATCTGCCGCTGGCAACGTTCAGCTACGATGAGCTCGAAGCCATTCTGAAAGATGGAGGTTTCGAGCCCGGAACCAATGAGTTCAATGACGAATTCAGAAGGCGCTATCGCGCCACTGACAACCACACTGGTCGCTACATGGAACGCCAGGAATGGCTCTGCAGCAAAGCTACATAATCTGCATCGAAACAGTCGATGGGCGCGCCATAGTTCGGCGCGCTTTTCTCTTACCCGCTCTTATTTCTATATTCTGCTATACTCAGAGAAATCTATGGACGCGACCATTATCTACCCACACCAACTCTTCCCATTCTGTGACCACACCGCTCTCGCTCCTGGACGTGTCGTATATCTCATTGAAGAACCACTCATTTTAACTCACAACCCCATTCACCGAGCGAAGCTTGTCCTCCATCGCCTGACTCTCAAAGCCTATGAAAGAGCTCTTTTGCAAGCAGGTTACACCGTCAACTATATTGAATTACTTAAGTATTCAACTACCGAAGAAATCTTTGCTCGAATTGCCAAAGATGGTGCCAGGACACTCCATATTTGTGATACCACGGATGACTACCTTGAACGAGCGATTGATGCTGCATGTGCAACTCTTGGCTTCACCCGCATCTGGTACGAATCACCACTATTCCTTCTGCCAAAGGAAGAAGCTAAAGAACGGTTTGTAAAAAGCCGCCGGCATATGGCGAACTTCTACAAGAAACTCCGTCAGGATACGGGTATCCTTATGGATGACGGCGAACCACTTGGCGGGGCGTGGAGTTTTGACAGTGAAAATCGACAGAAGCTCCCAAAGTCAATCACGCTACCAGACGATATTACTCCCTACCCGAGTACACCGGCATATGTAGCGGCGGTCGCTTGGGTGAAAACCGTACCGGCCGAGCAATACGGCGAGGCCGTGTGGTATCTCCCGATCGACCACCAAGGTGCTGAAACATTTTTACATGATTTTTTGGTCAAACGATTTGCGCAGTTTGGACCGTATGAGGACGCCATGACGACCGAACACACCCGGCTCTTTCATTCTCTCCTCTCGCCCCTTATGAATATCGGTCTCCTCACATCTAAGTACGTAGTTGATACAACTCTTGCCTACGCCAAAACACATGAGGTGCCAATCGCTTCACTTGAGGGCTTTATCCGGCAGATTATCGGCTGGCGGGAATTTATTCGTGCGAGCTACGAAGTCGATGGACGAGTAATGCGTGGTCGGAACTTTTTTAAGCACAAGCGGAGGCTGCCTGCTACATGGTGGACTGGCACCACGGGACTCCTGCCACTTGATACCACTATCTCGCGCGTTCTCCAATATGGGTACACACACCATATCGAACGACTGATGGTCGCCGGGAATCTCATGTTGCTCTCGGGCATTCATCCGCACGAGGCCTACCGGTGGTTTATGGGGATGTACCTTGATGCCTATGATTGGGTGATGGTCCCCAACGTCTACGGCATGAGCCAATTTGCCGATGGCGGCAGCTTTGCCACGAAGCCCTACATTAGTGGCGCCCTCTATATAAAGAAGATGAGCAACTACCCAAAAGGTGACTGGGAAGCCACCTGGACCGCCCTCTACTGGCACTTTATTGCCACGCACCAAGCGGTCTTTCAAAAAAATCATCGCCTCTCAATGATGCCGAAACTCCTTAAAAAAATGTCGAAAGACACTTACGACGAACATATGCGTCTTGCCGTGCAATGGTTCTACCACTAAAAAACCCTTACAAACCATCTCTCAAAAAGCCATACATCGTTGCAAATATATGTTTCTATGGTATATTTACACTACGAATTGGTAGTCATTCCACTCCTACCCTGAAGTTTGTTTATCCATTAAGCCCACACAATTTGCAAAACCAATCAAAGGACGCGTATACCCCAAAAGTAAAAACTCGTATTAATCAGGCTATCAAAGCCAAAGAGTTACGCGTGGTTGGTCCAGAAGGTCAAAACTTTGGTATTCTTTCGCTCGCCGATGCGCTTGCGAAAGCGGATGAGCTCAACCTCGACCTCATTGAGATTAGTCCAAACGCCAAGCCTCCGGTGGCCAAAATCATTGACTATGGTAAGTATCGCTACAACACTGGCCAGAAAGAAAGTGAAATGCGTGCCAAGTCACACGTCACCGAGACCAAGAGTGTACAGGTAAAAATCGGAACTGGTGAAAACGACCAGCTCCTTAAGGCCAGCCGCGTCGCAGAGTGGCTCGAAGAAGGCCACCGCGTGAAAGTAGACCTCTTCCTCTGGGGCCGCTACAAGTTCATGGAACCAGCCTTCCTCAAGGAACGCCTTGATCGCTTTCTCAAGATCATCCCTACCGAATACAAGATTGCCGACGAAATGAAAAAGAGTCCAAAGGGCTACACCACCACCCTCGAGCGTATGCCTGGTACCAAGGTCCAAAAGCTCAAGGATGCCGCAAAGCCAGTCATCGAAGAGAAAAAAGCCCCTGCCGCCCCCCAGAAAAACAAGAAAAAAGACCTCGATTCACTCCTTGAAAGCGGTCTCATCTAAGATTAGAAAAACTCGAGAAAATACTCGGGTTTTTCATTTTCTTGCAAACCCCAAAAAGGAACTCGGGGTATTGATATTTATTGTGAAATAAGGTATATTTCTGCCACCTTGCCAGATCCCCTTTTGGCAACCCGATCAATACTGTTGAGGTTTGTGATTATCAAAACGCTTCAAATTTCCGTTTTATAAGCACTCACTCAACGAACTTTACTTACCCATCTAACTGCACTGGTATGAAAACCAACAAATCTTTCACCAAGCGCGTCAAAGTCACCAAAAATGGAAAGGTGGTGGCTCGCAAAATTGGTCAAAATCACTTCAACGCTCGCCAAACTGGTCAGCAGCGCCTTCGCCGCAAGCGAACACAGCTCCTCAACTTCAGTAAGCGTTTGAGTCGCCGCTTCCTTCCAGGGATGGGTGCCAAGCCATTAGCAGAAACTACCGGCTCAGCCGCTAAATAAACCTTCATATGTCACGTGTAAAGGGAGGCCTCATGGCCCAAAAGCGCCGCCGCAACATCCTCGCTGAAGTAAAGGGTTACCGACTCCAGCGCTCAAAGAAGAAGCGCGTCGCTAAAGAAGCAATCTATCATGCCCAGCTCCACGCTTTTGCACACCGCAAAGACAAGAAGAATGACTTTCGTCGTCTCTGGACTGTTCGCATCAATGCTGCACTGCAAGCACTTGATCTCAAGTACAGTCAGTTCATCCATACTTTGGATACCAAGGGGATCAAGCTCGACCGTAAGGTCCTCGCGACCCTCGCTAAAGATCGCCCAGAAGCGTTCAAGCGAGTAGTCGAAATAGCTACTAAGTAGCTCTCCACACAAAGAAAACCCGACACTAACTGGTGTCGGGTTTTCTGTTGTAGCCGAGGAATCAAAAGTAGTTTCAGAATTGAGTCGAGTTCGAGGAAGACAAATATTTGTGAGGGAGGCGTACTTTGAGGTACGGTAACTGAACAAATATGCCGTCTGACAAAGAAATCGGCCAATTATGAGACTGCTTAGAAGTCTATCTCGATTTCTTCATTAGCATTTGGCGCCTTCGCCTTCACCCCAAGATAGTCGCGGAGACGCTGCGTGAGGAATAGGGACGACCGCTCCTCCCCCATCACCACATAGATCCCTTTGATATCTTCGGCCTTCTCTGCCCCCTGCGCCACCAGATTAATGAGCTGGTCACGATCGGCATGTCCCGAGAAGCCGGCGATACGGGCGATACTCGCCCGGACCTTTACTGGCTTACCATCGATTGTGACCTTCTTGGCACCATCTTGGAGAATCCGACCAAGACTGCCAGCGGCCTGGTACCCCACAAGGAGTACGGTGGTCTTTGGGTCATCGAGGTAGTTTTGCTCGTGACGCTGGATACGACCGCCGTGACTCATCCCTGAGCCAGCGATAATTATCTTTGCACCCTTTTCCTCATCAATCTCATGTGATTCTTTAACCGTCCTGGTAAACGAAAGACCGGAAAAATCAAAGATATCATCCCCACCCTTAATCTGGGCCTGTATCTCGGGCGCGAGATACTCACGATAGCGCCGGTAGATATCGGTCACACTGATAGCTAAAGGCGAATCAAGGAAGACTGGAATTGGTTTCATGGCGCCACTTTCGACGAGGTTGTTTATCTCAAGGAGCATCCCTTGGGTACGTTCAAGGGAGAAGGCTGGAATGATGAGCGTCCCACCTTTCTGTCTTGTTTCCTCAATATAATGCTGCAACAGTGCAGTGCGCTCTTTGACCTGTTCGTGGAGTCGGTCGCCGTAGACACTCTCCATGACGAGGTAATCATAACCAGTTGGTGGCACCGGCGGTGCCAACAGTGGCTGCGGCACATTGCCAATGTCGCCCGTAAAAACAATCTTCTGACCACCCCGTTCAAGGTGGACCATGCCCGAGCCGAGGATGTGCCCAGCATCCGTATAGTGGGCGGTCACACCATCAGGCAAACTAAATCGTTCGTCGTAGCCAACGGTCTTCCAGAGCGAAAGAGCGTGGTCGATATCACCCACTTCGTAGAGCACCTCGTAGCCGTAGCGTTCGTGCTCATATTCCATGACTTTTAGCGCATCCCGCAACATGATGTTTGCGAGGTCTTTGGTCGGATGAGTTGAGTAGATAATACCGTTAAAACCGTCTTTGACGAGCTTTGGGATACGACCAATATGGTCGGCATGCGCGTGAGTCACCAAGAGCACATCAACATCAGCCGGATTATACACAAATGGTATAGCATTTTGCTCCGCCGCAAACCGATCGCCTTGGACCAATCCACAATCCACCAAGAACGCGGCATTGCCCGTATCAAGCATAAAGTTCGCGCCTGTAACACTCCCTACTCCCCCATAAAATCCTAAGGTACTTTTCATGTGATTTGTCTCTTAACGGTTGTCATCCTGACGCTTGGTCAGTTTCATAAATTCAGTCATCGTCCGGACCAGCATGTAACCAGTCACAATACCAGTGATACCACAGACGAGATCTCCCAAGGTATCTGACCAAAAATCGGGTTTCAGGCCACCATAGCGCAAGATACCAAACACCTCCCATCCAATCAGGGCGGCACTAAAACCAATAGCAGAAAGGTATGAAGGGAGTCGCTTCAAAGTCGGTGACATCTGGCGGAGACTTGCGAACATAAACATGAGCACAATACCACCAAGGATATGCATGGGCATATCAAGCCATTCGTAGTGCCAGTAGAGGGATAGGGCTTCGGCCAAGGTGTGTAAAACAGCAAAGGTGACGCCAAAGATAATCGTAACTGCGTAGATCATTATGTATATCGTACCATACAAACTCAGCCTGAAAATCAATTGATACTTCGTTGCTGTTTCGCAAAATGTCACTTACCGTATAAAAAATGACTCGTTCCATCTTACTCACGCTTCTTACAGAAGCTGTACACCTTTTGGAAATCAAGGATTTCTCAAAAGGTCTTGCGGCAGTTCCCCAAACTGCCTCACCTGGTCTGAATTGATTATCAAGCCGAGTTAGACGAAAAAAACGCACTCTGGTGCGATTTTTTCGTGGGAACGACAGACGCATGCTCCTAGACGAAGTCCAGGTGGGCACCCTTTCCGATTTGTGTCTGAAATTTCTTGCGAATTCTCATTACTCCTCGCGACTACAGGCAGCCCTGCGTGTTATATAACCGGAACATACGTGATGTCGTTCCTAGTACAGTATAACAAAAAAATTTTCTCACACCAAAGACTGAAATTCTTTGGTGTACATATGCATAGAAGAAAAGCGGGTAGATTTCGAGGAAAATATGAGGCACAAGAAAAAAGACCCGAGTGGGATAAATTATCCAGTACGGGTCTTTTTTCGAAGAGCAACAAAATAGTTTTCCGAAATCTATTCGCTTTTGCCGTCAAAGTTTACATCGTACATGATGCGTTCCTGTGCTGTCGTGTACTTCATGATCTCATCTTCGGTGAACCAAAGAGCAATTTCACGCTCTGCTTCTTCTGGAGATTCTGAACAGTGTATAAGATTTCGTACTGAACGATTTTCGTATGATGAGTGACTATACGAGTCAACGGTGAAGTCACCACGAATTGTTCCCACATCTGAGGTAGTTGGTTCGGTCGTACCAACCAGTTTTGTCACCACCGCTACTGATGCATTTCCTTCCCACACCATCGCCACAACTGGAGCAGCTTTCATGTAGTGCACAATCGTACGAATGATATCCTTTCCGTACTCAATAGCTTCTTTTTCTACTGGACGACCTTGCGCCTTAAGGTCTTCAACGATACGAGTGCCCTTCTTGAGGAACCAGGCGTCATCCTTGTTGTAGTGCGCGAGAAGACGAGCTTCATCAGCCATAAACATCTTCATGGCGGTGCACTTGAGGCCAGTGCGCTCAAAACGCTTGATAACCTCGCCAATCAGTGAGCGCTGGACGGTGTCGGGCTTTAAGATAACAAAGGTGCGTTCTTGGTGTGGGTGCTTCATGGTAAAAATAAGTTACAAAATAACGCCAGAACTATACCATTGTATGTATAAAAAGAAAAGATCTCGGGAACCCTTGGTAGCTATTCCCGAGACCAGTACAGTACAGCCTATCGCAGGCACGAGGAGTGGTGACAGTCGCTAGAAGGATGAGTTCGAACACGGCTGATGTTATAAGTAATATGCCATACGTAATAAAAAGAAAAAAGGCCGGGCTTTGCGTCCGGCCAGGTCCAACAGGGAGGATGCCGCGCCATAACCCCGACACGACCAGGGGAACCACTACATTCAGTGTATGCCTGTACGTGGCTACTGTCAAAATAAATCTGGGACAAACAGATATACCCCGATCGATTGGAGTATTGTCAATATGAAATGTGAGGACGTTAACAGACTAGACTTTCGTGAGTATCTCTGCCCCATGCTCGGTGATGGCGACGGTGTGTTCAAAGTGGGCACTCCAGGTACCATCGGTGGTGTAGACGCTGTAACCGTCGCCTTCGTCATCAAAATAAACATCGGCTTTGCCGAGGTTTACAATCGGCTCAATGGCGTAGACGTGCCCCACTTCAATGAGCGGTCCTTGTCCCGCTTTGCCGACGTTTGGAATGAGTGGCTCTTCGTGGACAGCATACCCTACCCCGTGACCACAGAGGACCTCAACTGGGCTCATGCCGCGACTACGGACAAATTCCTCAATCGCATGACTGATGTCCCCGATGTGATTGCCGGGCTTTGCCTCCTTAATGGCGTGCGCGAGTGCCTCACGGGTACAGGCAATGAGCGACGAGGCCTCATTAGAAATCTCGCCCACCCCAACGGTTATCCCCGAGTCGACAATCATCCCCTTATGTCCAATCGACATATCAAGATTCACCACATCCCCTTCTTTGAGGACGATATCAGCAGACGGAATACCATGCTGCACGCAGTCATTGACTGAAATACAGACCGCAGCCGGATAGGGTGTCGGGGCAAACGATGGATGGTAGCCAAGAAGGACTGGCTCGACCCCGTATTCTTCGACCATTTCCATAGCCAGGTCATCGAGATCAAGCGTCGAGACACCCGGCTTTGAGGCCTCACCAAGACAACGAAGGATGGTCGCCAAAATGCGCCCCGCTTCGCGCAGTACTTCGATTTCTTCTGGTGTTTTCTTCTTAATACCCGACATAATAAGGCTACTATAGAGGAAAAAGGACCTAAAGGCAACAAAAGATATTTATTCATCAATCAAAAATACTTCATTTAAATGAAGTATTTTGCTTACAGGATGCTCTTGCTTGATTAATTGAGAGCTGTACAAAAGACAAAACTTTTCTACCGGTAGAAAAGTTTTGTCTTTTGATTTAGGGGTTGGACCCCTAAAATAAAGTAGTTCGTGGAATGTCTAGTCTAACTTAAGTCCAGCAATAATAGCAGCGTGGACTTCATCGATTGAGAGAGTGCCATCGATGTCGTGGACACGGGTATTGGGGCGAGAGCGGTAGTACTCAATTACCGGCAGCGTTTCCTCGCGGTACCAACGGAGGCGCTCTTCGATCGAGTCACTGGTATCATCCAATCTAGCGCGGCTTTCCATACGTGCACGTACCACCTCCTCGGGAGTGGCAAGGTTCACCACATCAATATTGGAACGTTCGAAGAATTTAAACGCATCATCAAGGTCGGGGATCTGTCCGACGGTACGAGGGAAACCATCAATGAGGAGATGACTCTTGTCATCAAGCTGATCGAGCATGGCCCGCCCCCAAAGCACGGTCGTAATGAAGTCTGGCTGCAAAATGCCGCTGTTAAGGGTGGTAGCAATTTTGTCTTCGGCAAAGGTTTCCTGAGTGGCAGCCAAGGCGCGGAAACGACGACCAGTCTGAATGTCGACCACCCGGCGGCGATCACGAGCTTCGAGGACGGCCTTCAGCTTTTCAATCTGTGTCCCCTTACCGCTCCCTTGCGGCCCAATAAAAATGACTGTTTTGATATCCATCCCGCTAGAAATTAAAGTTACTCACGAAAGCAACAGAACTGAATAATGTAGATGTATTGTACCCGATTTCTAACGGAAACCATACTGGTACAGTGTACCGATGTTAGATAAAAATACAAGAAAATGGTAGTCTGTTGTCATTATGCAACGAGCAAAAAAGCATATCATAACTATAGCTGGCAAACCTGGAAGCGGTAAATCGACCACCTCAAAGGGTCTCGCGGCCAGCCTCGGATACCTCCATTTTTCTTCAGGTGATTTTTTTCGTGCTATCGGCAAAGAACGAGGATTTGATGTACTGGCTACCAATCTCCTCGCTGAACAAGAAAAAGCAATTGATGAAGCTGTTGATCAAAAACTTCGAGACCTTGGTGAAAAAGAAAATCAGATGGTGATTGATTCTCGTATGGCTTGGCACTGGATGCCCTACTCTTTGCGAGTATACCTCGACCTCGATCTCACCATTGCCGCCGAGCGCATTCTTGGTCATATGGACGAAGCCCGACGTGCAGCGGAGTTCATTCCAGATTCTCCAGAACTCTACGCCAAAACACTACAGGACCGACTTGATAGTGAAAGTAAACGCTACATGAATCTTTATAATGTTAATCCCTACGATCCATCAAACTACGATCTGGTTATTGATACGGCCACTCATAATATTCCTGAGGTACAAAAGATAATTTTGGAAACTTATTCGAAATGGATTGAGCAGTAAAAAACTGCAGACTGACGCT
Organism: Minisyncoccia bacterium; assembly: GCA_046293175.1. Classification (GTDB taxonomy): domain Bacteria; phylum Patescibacteriota; class Minisyncoccia; order Phycocordibacterales; family UBA918; genus OLB19. The sequence continues at coordinate 38,930 of JBKBPM010000002.1, forward strand.
GCGGGTGAACATGCTATACTACCAACATGAAACGGCAGCATATCATCACCATTTCAGGCAAACCAGGTAGTGGGAAATCCTCAACAGCTGATATTGTGGCGGAACTTCTTGGCTACACCCGTCACTCGTCAGGCGATATAGTACGCCAAATCCTCGCCGATAAGGGTATGTCGCTCGCTGAATACAACGAGCGCGCGAAAAGCGACCATGCGCTTGATGACGCCGTTGATGATCGCCTACGGGCACTCCGGACCAAAAAAGATATTGTGGTTGACTCACGTCTTGGCTTCTACTGGATACCCGAGTCATTTAAGGTGTACCTCGACCTTGATATCGAAGTAGCGACTGTCCGTATCTACAAAGATGCAGTGAGTAACGCGAACCGTAGCCAAGCGGGTGAAGGTGTCAGTTCGCTTACCGAAGTCACAAAACAAGTCAGACATCGCATGGAAGAAGAACGAGCCCGCTTCCGCGAGCTTTACCATGTGGACCCGTACGACCTCGCCCACTTTGACCTTATCATCGATACCTCACGGCACTCACCACAGACGGTGGCGCTCGTGGTCTTTGACACGTACCGCCGTTGGCTTGAAACTCAGGTCTGGAAGCAAGAACGGAGTGCTATTCCAGCGGGCTACTCGTTTAAGAATCAGTATTGATTGGGAACACCATTTTTGGTTATGTAGTAACAACACACAGATGTGTGCACGGTAACTAGAGGATAGCGTCTACGCAGTGAGAAAACTAATAAATGAGGAATTCGGTATGACTCGACTTTTGTTGCAGCCCTTCTCTGCATTGGCATCTTGACCAACGGTTCCGTCAAGCCGACCGACCTGTAAGTTACAGAAACCCCAGCCGCGAATCCGTAGCCATACCGAAGCGGAATGGTACCGTAAAAGCCCGGTGTGCATGCACCAGGCCTTTCCTTTGTTTCATTTATTGGTTTGCTTCACTCTTGCCCACAATGATGGATAAACAAAAGACCCATGTTGGGTCTTTTGTGTTATCAACTTCTAAAATTGCTTAGATACGATTAGTACTCACGCAAGCTGACCTGGGCATCCAAGCGGCGGATGAGATCAAGCACCACATTAACCACAATCAGAATCGCTGTTCCACCAATGGCGAGCGCAGCAATACCGGTTGCTACCTGAAGGGCAATTGGGAGTACTGCTACAACCGCGAGGAAGAGCGCACCAACCAGCGTCAGACGTGTAATCAAGTTACCAAGATACTCGGCTGTGTGATCGCCTGGACGGATACCTGGAATAAATGAACCGTTCCGCTGCAAGTTCTTTGCAATCGCTTCTGGATCAAAGGTCACTGCCGTATAGAAGAAGGTAAAGAAGAATACGAACACGAAGTAGACAGCACCGTAGAGGACGTAATCGTTCATGAAGCCGGTTATTGCGGTATTCGCACTTGCTACCCATGAGAGATTAAACGCACTGAGGATATTGAGGATCATCTGTGGGAAGAGGAGGATTGAGAGAGCGAAGATGATTGGAATCACACCAGCCTGGTTGAGGCGTAGTGGCAGGTATGAGTTGCTCCCACGAGTGGTCAACATCATATTGCCGCGACTCTGCTTGGCGTTGGTGATTGGTACCACACGTTCTGCCTCAGTCATCACCACTACCGCATAGATAATACCAATCGCGAGGAAAGTAAAACCAATGTAAAGTGGCAACTGCGCAGCGTTGAAGTTGAAAATCAACTGACTGATAGTAGTGGGAAGTCCAGCCATAATACCAGCGAAGATGATAATCGACACACCATTTCCTACCCCATATTCGGTCACAAGTTCACCAAGCCACATGAGCAAGACAGCACCAGCAACAACGAGGATAACATTAAGAGCGAAGTCAAAGAAGGTCAAGTGACTGATGACACCCTGACTTTCAAGAAGGGTAAGAAATCCAAACGCCTGGAGGATCGCAAGTGGCAGAGACAGCATACGCGTATATTGCGTAAACTTGGCTCGACCAGCTTCACCTTCTTCGGTGTAGAGACTCTTCATTTTTGGTGACATCACCGTCATGAGCTGCAAAATGATGGACGCTGTAATAAACGGACCAACACCGAGCATCACAATCGAGAGATTTGACAGTCCACCGCCGGAGAAAATATTAAGGAGACCAAGGAACTGGTTGTTCGCAAAGAATTGCTGCAACACTGCCTGATCAACCCCAGGAATTGGTACTGCCGCCAAAAGACGGAAGATGACGAGTGCTCCAAGGACGAAGAGTACACGGTTACGAATAGTCTTGTCGGTAAAGACTACTTTCAATTTTCGGAAGAATGTTTGCATATAGCACTATTCTACCGATTAAAGTACCTTTCCGCCAGCTTTTTCGATTTTTACCTTCGCGGTAGCTGACACCTCACAACCTTCGATAGTGAGAGCCTTTGTAAGTTCGCCGGTAGCGAGAATCTTTACAGTTGGAGCTTTCTTGCGGATAGTTTCAACAATACCAGCCGCAACAAGCGTCTTTGGTGTAACCGTGTCCCCCGCCTTAAAAGCGAGCTCAAGTGCACCAACATTCACTGGCATTGGTCGAACACGTTCAGCATTTACAGTGGCTGCTCGGTTCACACCATGACCACGGAGCTTTGGCAACTTTTTGATGAGGTCACGCATTTCTGGACGCATACTGTTACCAGCGCGTGCAGTCTGCCCCTTTCCACCACGACCGGAGGTCTTACCACGCTTACCACCGCGACCAATTCGCTTCTGGGCTTTCTTTTGGGTAGCTGGCTTTAATTCATGAAGCTGCATGTTACTTTACGTTTTTTAGTAGCTTGAGCGCTTCGACTGCAGCGCGTGCATTGTTAAGTTTGTTCTTACTGCGTGAGAAAATCTTCGCGGTAACATCCTTCACTCCAGCCATTTCAAGGACAGTACGGACTGAAGAACCAGCCACGAGTCCTCGACCTGGAGCCGGCATAATCATTACTTCACTTGCGGCATACTTAGTATGTACATCATGTGGAATATGACTATCCTTATTCATTGGTACGACAATCATATGCTTCTTGGCATCACGCACCGCCTTATCAATAGCGAGCTGGGTGTCCCCGGCCTTACCAATACCAACACCAACTTTACCCTTCTTGTCTCCGACGACCATCGCAACTGAGAAACTGAAACGACGACCACCAGCCATCACGCGAGTAACGCGGCGAATACTGATAATCTTCTGATCAAACTCGGGACGAGTTCGTTCTGGACGAGCTGCCCCACTACGACGTGTGCGGCGGGTGCCGCGATCTCCGCCTCGATCATTTCCACCACGGCGAGGACGGCGACCATCAGCTGGTACAGCGTCACTAGCGGGTGCATCGGTCGCTGGCACATCTAGCGCCGCGATGTCTGGGGTGTTTTCCACCGCAGTTGTAGCTTCCTGCTCTGACATAATTAATTCATTAGTTGAGATAAATCCTTAGAAGGTAAGGCCATTGCCGCGAGCACTATCAGCAAGCGCAGCGATGAGTCCCTGGTACTTGAAGCCACCGCGGTCAAAAACCACTGTGGTTACTCCTTTGGCTACGGCAGCTTTAGCGATTGCGGCGCCGACTGCAATAGCTCCTTCGGTCATCGTACCTTTGGTCTGGCGTGAATCAGCTGAAGCCAAGGTAATACCCTTTTGGTCATCGATAAGCTGGGCGTACACAAAGCGATTACTTTTGTAAATCGCGAGACGTGGACGTTCAGTCGTACCGGTAACTTTAGCGCGGATACGATTATGCCTTACCGCACGCTTCGCATGTTTGTATTGAGTTTTTTCCATACGTGTGGGCTTACACAGCCTTCTTACCTTGCTTGCGGATAATAAATTCACCTCGGTAGCGAATACCCTTACCCTTATACGGTTCTGGCTTTCGTACCTTACGCACGTTCGCAGCAAACTGACCAAGGAGGTCTTTGTCGTGACTTGTGAGTGTGATTGTACTCTTCTCTACCGTAGCAGTGATGCCAGTTGGAATAGCGAGGAGTACTGGGTGTGAGTAGCCCATACTCAGTGAAAGATCGGTGCCTTTTACTTCCGCACGGTACCCTACTCCTTCAATATCAAGAATCTTGGTGAAACCAGTGGTTACACCAACAATCATGTTACGGAGGTGTGCAGCATACGTACCCCACAACGCTTTTGCGAGCACCGTGGTACCTGGAACCAGCGTGATGGTGTTACCCTCAATGGTGATGGTGACATCATCTCGAACTGGTCGGATTAATGTTCCCTTTGGTCCCTTCACGGTCAGATGACCGTCTGCGAGTGTTACCTCGACGCCAGCTGGAATAACTACTGGCAATTTTCCTAAACGACTCATATTACCAAATGAGGAAAAGCTGCTCACCTCCGACATTCTTCGCCTTGGCCTCAACGTTGGTGAGGATACCAAGTGGAGTCGAGAGGATGAGATGCCCCTTTCCGAACTTAACTTGATGGATAGATTCGACCTTTGTGTAGAGACGGCGACCTGGCTTACTAACGCGCTTAACGCCATTAATACGGTGTACCCCATCTTCATACTTGAGTGTTACTTCAAGTGTCTTCTGCGCAACTTTTCCTTTGGCTGTTGCTGCTTCAACGTATCCTGCCTCAACCAGCTTGTCTGCCACGGCATGACGGAGCTTTGAGTACGGCACCGAAACGGTCTTGTGACCAACTGCGCCCGCATTCTTGAGACGAATGATGAAATCGCCAATTGTATCGCCTACCATGATGATTTCTTTATACCTGGTATATGTCCTTCGTGAGCCAATTCACGGAAGCAGATACGACAAATGTCGAAATCTCGCATGTATCCGTGCTTGCGGCCACAGAGCTTGCAGCGTCGTACGACGCGTGAAGCATACTTCGGAGTACGCTGTGAGCGTACTATGACTGATGTTCGAGCCACTTTTTATTATGTTATCTGTACGAGGCCGTATCACCGAGAAAGTGGTGACGTACCTCCTAATAAATGTGCCAAAAAGGTCATAACGAGTACCGGGGACCGGTTCTCTACCCCTCCAACACACCACTTGGTCTAGAAATGCAGTGAGTTCATAGACTTCGCAGTTGGTCGCAATAGTATCAGAAAAATAAGAAATAGCAAGGTTTTTTGTCAAAAACAAAGCCCCCAGTTGGGGGCTTTGTTTTTGATCTTTTTTTGAGTATTACTCAACCTTCTGGAGTGGCACCCACCAGTTTCTAAGTAAAATCAGCGCACTAGGCGTTGATTTTACTTAGAACTGTCGGGCGAGGGCTCGCGGTTTTCTCTTTTGGTGAAAGAGAAAACATCGCTGCGCCTCTTGCCCGCTGCCGCAAACAAAGTAGTTTGCTTGCTAAAAAGCTTATTCAGCTTTTTGCAGCGGCAAGCCAATATGTCGCAGAAATGCTTCGGCTTCAGCCTTGGTCTTCGCGGTGGTCACAATCGTGACGGCAAATGAGAAAGCATCCTTGAGTTCATCGTCAGCACATTCTGGAAAGATAGTGCTGTCTTTGATACCAATGGTAATATTTCCCATCTCGTCAATCGCAGTAGTCTTCAGACCGCGGAAGTCGCGCGTCTGTGGGATAGCAATGTGGATGAGCTTGTCGATGAAGTGAATCATGCGATCGCCACGGATAGTTACCTGGTGACCAATGATTTCGCCTGCACGAAGCTTAAATGAGGCAATTGATTGCTTCGCTGGACGAGCTGATGGCTTTTGTCCAGTGATGAGTGAAAGACGATCCACAATCAAGGCTTCGCGGTGTTTGTCTTGCACACGGCCAGTTCCCACTGACACCACCACCTTTTCGATTTTTGGTGTCTGCATCACATTCGTGTATCCGAAGGTACCTTTCAGGGCTTCGTAGGTTGAAGCAAGCTTTTGTTTGGTAGTTTCCATATGCATTAGATTTTCTTACCGCTTGGACGAGCAACACGAACTTTCTTCTTCTTGTCACCTTCGCCTTCGAAGATGTAGCCAACACGCACCGTCTTGTTACCCTCCATGAGTGCAACATTTGACGCGTCAATGGGCATACTCTTCTCGATAATCTGTCCCTGTGAACGAGCTGTCTTGCTCTTTTGGTGCTTGGTAGCGACGTTCACCCCTTCGATAACCACCTGATTCATGTCCTTTATGGTCATGAGGATGGTACCGGTCTTGCCTTTATCTTTTCCGGCAATCACCTTTACGGTGTCTCCTTTCTTGAGTTTCATATGATGAAATAGTTAGGCGACTACACGACCTCCGGGGCCAATGAGACGATTTTCTGATAACCAGCTTCGGCTAATTCGCGAGGGATTGGACCAAAAACGCGATTCGCTTTTGGTTCTTTCTTCACCTTGTCGACAAGCACGACGGCGTTGTCGTCAAAGCTCACGTATGAGCCATCCTTGCGGCGGTAGGGCTTGACCTGGCGCACCACTACTCCGTACACAACATCCTTCTTCTTTACCGCTTTGCGAGGTTCAGCCGTCTGTACTGACAGTACGACCATTTCACCGAGCTCAGCGTAACGCTTCTTTGAGCCACCAAGAATCTTGAACACACGTCCGACCTTGGCACCCGAGTTGTCCGTAATCCGAACAATTGTCTGTGGCTGAATCATAGTGAATTCATTACTTGGTTAAAAGAGTGAAGTGCTTGCGCTTTGACATTGGTCGAGTTTCGCGGATTTCTACAATCGCGCCTTCTTTCGCCGTATTGCCAGCATCGTGTACCAAGAACTTCTTAGTACGACGCATGAACTTCTTGTACTTTGGATGCATCACGTACCGCTCGACAGCGACCGTAATAGTATCCTTCATCTTCGTAGAAACGACAGTCCCTTTGAGGACACGACCGTTCTGTGTAGTTGAATTTGTTGTCATATCCTATTACTTGGTGTCGGCCTGACGTGCACGAGTGTTGAGTTCGGTGAGGGTACGTGCAATCGTGAGCTTTGCCTTTCTAATAACTGATGCCTTGCGGGTAAAACGGTCTTTGAAGCGTTCACTCTGGATTTCACCGCGCGAGGTGGTCACGAGCTCTTCAAGCTCTGAGTCACTCTTCTTTGCAATATCTTCGTATTTCATATGCAATGCTGGTTACTTAGCGATAGTGTCTGCTTTTGAGACTACCTTGGCTTTTAATGGGAGCTTGTTGACTGACTTGCGAAGTGCCTTGCGAGCAAGTTCTTCACTCGTTGCGCCCTTCACTTCGAAGATGATGCGACCTGGTTCTACCTCAAAGACGTAGTGGTCAAGATCGCCCTTACCCTTACCCATTGGTACTTCAGCGGCCTTCTTCGTAACTGGACGGTCTGGAAAAATACGGATGTATACCTGACCAGTCTTACCAAGCGTACGAGAAATTACTCGACGAGCGGCTTCAATTTGGTTTGAACGAACACGAGATGCAGTAGTGGCTTGAAGACCAAATTCACCAAAGGCGATAGTGGTCCCACGGGTAGCTGGACGATTGCGCTTCTCTTCACTCTTGCGGCCAGTTTGCCACTTGCGGTGTGCTACTTTTTTTGGAAACAACATACCTATTTAGCGGTTACGTGGCGCTCGGGGAGCGCTTTCTCTGGCCTCGCCGCGAGCTGGAGTTGCCTCCTGGCCTGCCTTGCGATCACCAAAGATATCACCCTTATAAATCCAGACCTTAATACCAATAGCACCGTATGGCAAGCGCGCAGTAACGCGAGCGAAGTCAATATCGGCACGGAGTGTCTGGAGCGGAATTCGACCCTTCTTCAATTCTTCAATACGAGCCATATCAGCACCACCGAGGCGACCTGACAGCTTGATACGAACTCCCTGTACATCACGACTAGCCATCACTTTTTCGATGGTCTGCTTCATGACGCGACGGAAGGTCATACGCTTTTCAAGACCTTCAGCAATCATCTGACCGACAATGTTCGCACTACTTTCTGGTGTACGAATTTCTTCAATGTCAAGCTTGATTTCTGGCTTACTGATAAGCCCAGCCTTACGGAAGAGCATATCAATCTCTTGCTTGAGCTTGACGGCGCCTTCCCCACTGCGTCCAATCACAAGACCTGGACGAGCAGTGTTGATAATGATACGAACCATCTTCTGGTTGCGTTCAATTTCAACCGTATCAACGGACATACCCTTAAGACGCTTTTCGAGGAACTTACGAATCGCGGCGTCGACGCGAATGTACTCACGGTACTGCTTTGGATCGGTAGTGAACCAACGACTCTTCCAGTCGCGGATGATACCGACACGCTGTACGTATGGATGTGCTACGTGTGTCATAGATTATTTGGTACCGAGCTCAATAGTAATGTGACTGGCTCGCTTGTTGATGCGAGAAGCCGAACCACGAGCACGTGGCATAAAACGCTTTAGAGTTGGTGCCTTATCAACAGACACAAACTTCACAATAAGATGATCAGGATTCTGTCCCGCCTGCTTGGCGTTTGCGACAGCTGAAGCGAGGAGCTTACCGAACTGTACGGCGGCACGCTTTTCAACGAATTGGAGTGCGTGTTGCGCTTTTCCAACCTTTTGACCGCGAATCACATCAGCCACGAGGCGAACCTTGCGGGGTGATTGGCGATAGTTTTTGAGAGTTGCTTTCATACAGTTTATTTCTTCTTAGTAGCAGGTCCTGCTGATTTAGCGGCCTTGGCTGCTGCGATTTCGGCTTCCTTCTTCTTCTGTTCAAGTTCCTTCTGCATCTTACCTCCGTGACGATGGAACTTCTTCGTTGGTGAGAATTCACCAAGACGATGACCCACCATTTCTTCTGCAACAGTAACCGCAATGTGATCTTTCCCGTTGTGAACGCCGAAGGTGAAGCCAACCATTTCTGGCGAGATCATTGATGCTCGCGCCCAGGTCTTGATTACACCACTCTCTCCGGGTTTCTTTCCGGCGATCTTTTTGAGGAGCTTTTCGTCTATGTATGGTCCTTTATATAATGATCTCGACATATTGAGATTCAAACTCTGTTGCGGCGAATTTCTTTGTCGCTACAGTTTCGTGCGTCGTCACGGTACAAAAGTACCGCTCCTCGCCCTCAACTTAGGCTCCTCGAACTTCATCCACACCAGACGTTTTCATAGTTAGAATTTGGTAATCCGCTTGCAGCTGTTTTCTCACGTACGAGAAAACCCGCGCAGTGGCGGTGCGATGAGAATCCCTCGTAAAGACAGGTAACGGCCGGCCTTAACAGGGATTCCCAACATCTTTCATCCCTTTGTTTTGACACTTCCTTGGTAACAGAACGTGCTGTTACCCGAGGTTGGAACGTGGCCAATACTACGTGAAATAAGGAAAAAAGTCAATCAAATGCTCTCCACCGAGTGCATCCGCATGTTGCTTGACATTAATAATTTATTAAATTATTATTAAACTACTTCATTATTAATAATTTAAAACATATTTAGTATGTATCAAACTAAAATAACCAGTCAAGGCACCATTTCTATCCCTGCCCCACTGCGCAAAAAATATGGTCTTATCCCAGGTGACACCGTAACTCTCGAGGACAACGGTAAAATCACCATTCAGAAAAGTCCCGACTTTGCCTCGGTGCGGGCTCAAAATGCTAAATACCTGGTTGGTAAAAAACCCTTTATTGCTAAAGGAGGTGATGGTTTTACCATGCATGTGTTAGAAAAATATGGCCAAAAATAAATCCGGTTCGCTTGATACCAATATCTTGCTCCGCCTGATTGTAGGCGATGTTCCAGAGCAAACCGCTGTTATTGAAACTCTTTTGACCAAAGCGGCGGTGCTGCAAGTAGCCGATATTACCATCTTTGAGACTGTCTTTGTGTTACAAAGTTATTACAAATTTTCTCGGGAAGATATCTATGGGTCACTCACTGCAATTGTCCGTCACCCTAAAATTAATTGTAACCGTCGGTTTTTTGAGCAAGCTTTTGCACTATATCGCCAGTACCCAAAACTCTCACTCGTAGACTGTGCTTTAACACTTTATGCAGAACTGAACAATGCTTCGCCGTTATTCACCTTTGACAAAGATCTGGCCAAGTCATTAGCCAATACCCAAACATTGTCATGATCACCCCTTCGCATCTCATTTATAGCTGGGCACTCGCCAAACAGACTGAAAAAGTGGCGGCGGGTGAACCAAACAAGTACCGCACGGCCGCCTTTGTTCTAGGCGCCCTGCTGCCAGATATTCCAGTCTATGTCTTCTTTTTGGTCTGTGGAATGCTGCTCGGCTATGGGCACGAACAACTCTGGGATGATATGTACTTTAATTCCGGCTGGTCGGTAGCCTTTACCCTCAGTCATTCCCTCCTCTTCTGGCCAAGCATCTACCTGGTAGCTAAGTACAAACGATGGTTTTTGGCGAAGTGGGTGGCTATTTCGGCCATTTTTCACATTGTGGTCGATTTTTGTGTGCATACGGCTGATGCCTACGCTCACTTTTGGCCGCTCACTGACTGGCGCTTTGTAAGCCCTATCTCCTACTGGGACCGGGCGTTTTATGGACAATACGTAGGGTGTTTTGACGCCGCTTTGGTGCTTGGTCTCCTCTGCTGGCTCGCCACTCGCTACCGTGAGAGCAAGCAGCACTTTTTGATCTACGGACTTTTAGTTCTCGCTTTGGTACGTTTTGGACTCGAATGGTATAACCTCATCAAATATGCCTAAACCTCGCGGCAGCGAACATACCACCCTCACCGAAACGGCCGAGCTTCTCGTTCGGGAGCTCAAAAAGCAATCGGGTATCAAAATGATTGCACCAGGTATCATCGACGCTAAACGTTCAGGTAAGCGTTATATCACTGCAGTCTATACTTCGGCCGGTATTCACTTTATTGTCTCCGGGACCGGGGTGCAAAAAATTGCGGTGCACCTCTCCGATGCGGAAGATGGACCAAAGCTCGTGGCAACGCTGAAAAACGCAAAAGCCCTCAAGCAGTTTGCCTGGGGCGAGCGACACCGCGAATAAATAGTGTCTAGAGCGTTTCTCGTGGTGGTTTTTTTGGTTGGAATTCTTCAGTGTGCGTTTTCCAGTCAATCACTGTATCATCTACAGGGTGAATTGGATCCTCTGATGCGATATGTCTAGGCACATCTCCAGCGTAGGGACTCTTAAAAATCTCATTTTTTGTGCTACTGGCACTGCCGTCCTTGACTGAGGCAATAATAGCCTCTTCTTTGGCCTTTTTATACATATCGAATTCTTTACTTGCGACAATTTCGGTACAAAGAGTGTCTACATCAACACTGGTGAAGGTCAGTGGAGTTAATACACGAATAGCATCTTTGATTTTTGCCAACACAGCCCTTGCATCTTGGTTGTTTGGATTTTCAATGTTGACAAGCGCCTCCATCAGTTTTGACTTCAAAAAATCATTACGTCCTAGCACCAACTTTAATTCTTCCAGTCGAGATTCTGGTTCTGCATTAAAATACTCAGCAACAGCTTTTTCCATGACCTCTACACCATACTCATCTCGAATTGCATCTTTTACATACGACAGCGCAATTATTTGTTCAGAAGTTAACTTTCCGTTTCGTTTCTGTGCGTCTCTGAGAACATTTAGAGTATTGAACATACTAAAATTAGTTTGTTCAAGAGACTTTAATACATCTGCTGTCTGCGGTGCTTGTTCTGCTTTAGGTGTGATAAAGCGCTTTACAAAATTATCCAATGCCATAATGCCAATAGTATACCAGAAACCCAAGAGGGCAACACAAAACCACCCAATCAATGGGCGGTTTTGTGTTGCTTTGAGGCAAATGAGCAACAATCTTATGACTGTCCGCGCATCAAGCGTCCTGGCTTGCGGCGAGTGACAATAAACTTGTTACTAAACTTCTTTGGTGAGCGAGTCTTCTGACCCTTGCCCACTGGACGACCCTGCTTTGTGCGCGCACGACGGTGACCACGTGGACTGCGTCCCTCACCACCTCCGTGTGGGTGGTCTACCGCGTTCTTGGCTGAACCGCGAGTCTTTGGACGAATACCGAGGTGACGAGCACGTCCAGCCTTTCCAATCTTCACGAGGCGGTATTCTTCGTTTGATACCGCACCAATCGATGCCCACGCTTGGCTTATAATCTTACGCACTTCAGATGATGGCAACTTAACGAGGGTGTACCCAGCGTCTTGGGCCACGACTTCAGCGTAGTTACCAGCGGAACGAGCGATCCGAGCTCCAGCGCCAGGCTTGAGTTCAATGTTGAAGATAAAGGCACCAACCGGAATCTTCCCAAGCGGGAGACGGTTACCAGCCTTTGGCTTTGCCTCAGTAGAGGTAATAATCTCGTCTCCAACCGCTACCTGCTGTGGAACGAGGATATACCGACGTTCACCGTCCTTGTAGAGAACCAGGGCAATAAAGCCTGAACGGTATGGGTCATATTCAATGGTTTCAATCCGAGCTGGAACATCCTTCTTGTCGAACTTGAAGTCAACGAAACGATAGGTTCGCTTGTTTCCACCACCACGGTTGAGAGTGGTGGTACGACCGAGGTTGTTGCGGCCACCAGTACTGCGTCCACCCTTTGTCAACGACTTCAGTGGGTTACTCTTCGTACTTGTGAGCTTCTTTTTGTACTCAATCACAGTTCCATCGCGGCGACCGGCTGAGGTGGGTTTATATGCTTTCATACGAATTATTACGCAATACTGATAATATCACCGGCCTTAAGATAGACATATGCCTTCTTGTAACCAGATTTCTTTTCCTTGCGACCTCGACTCGCTGAGACAGAGGTACGTGGCAATTTGTTCACGATGTTGACCGACACCGGCGTCACCTTGTAGAGGGCAACCACCGCTTCAGATACAAGGCGCTTCGTAGCATCTTTGCGAACAAAGAAGGTGTACACGCGTGCGTCCTGAGCCAAAACCGCTTTTTCGGTTACTACCGGCGCGATAATCACTGAGGTGAGATCGCGGTCGATTGACCGAGCGTTGGTTTTTACCTTGGCGGGGGTTGTCTCTTCGGTTGTTTTTTTACTGCGACTAAAGAGTGCCATAATACGTTACTTAGTAGCTGATACACTCGCCACACGAGCAGTCAAGACTTCGAGAGCTGCGGTTGGTGCAGTCACGACGACATACTTGTACGTGAGTAGTTCAACTGGGTTAATATCCTTTGCCATCACCACTTCGATGTTTCCGAAGTTGCGGAAACTCTTTTCGATAGCGAGATCACGCTTCGGGAGGATGACTACCGCTGCATTCTTGCGCTTCGTCGCTAAGTCGGCCTTGCCACTACCTGTAGCGAGAGCCTTCACAATATTCTTTGCGACCGCTGTTTTTGGTTCACTAAATGATACACCATCAAGGAAAAGGACTTCGCCGTCTTCATACTTCTTTGAAAGCACAGTTGCGAGGGCTTTGGCCTTCACCTTGCGGTTGAGCTTTACACTGTAATCCTTTTCACTGCGTGGCCCATGAGCCACACCACCACCTACCCAAATCGGACTTCGAGTTGAGCCATGACGAGCGCGACCAGTTCCCTTTTGCTTCCATGGCTTCTTACCACCACCACTGACTTCACTGCGGTTTTTGGTGTGAGCGGTACCGGCTCGACTGTTTCCCTGCATCGCCAGTACAACATCGTGCACGAGATCAGCATTCCAAGCAACACCAAATACAGCTGCTGGAAGTTCTACACTTCCGGTTTCCTTTCCTTCAACAGAATAGATTTTTGCATTCATCCCGTTAGAAGTACTCTTATTTTTTTGTTTTGTTTCCATATAAGTTTTGTATAAACCTCGTTAGAAATTCTAACGTGATTCATATAATTGGTCTTACTTAACACTTCCACGTACTTCGACTAATGTACCCGGACGACCTGGAATTGCACCCTTCACGAGGATGAGATTCTCTGCGGGATTTACCTGGAGAACAGTGAGGTTCTTCACCGTGATACGATCCCCCCCCATACGCCCAGCCATGCGCAGACCCTTGATTACACGCTTGAAACCGGTAGCACCGATGGATCCTGGTTCACGTTCTGAGTGCTTCTGACCGTGACTACGACGTCCACCGCCGAAGCCGTGTCGCTTTACCACACCCTGGAAGCCCTTACCTTTTGATACAGCACTGACGGTAACAATGTCACCTGGAGCGAAGACTGAGGCGTTAATAGTAGCGCCTACGGTCATGTCACCTGGTACTGTTTCACCGTACGATGATTTTGGACGGAACTCACGCACAACTGCGGCGCCGGCAAACTGGCCCTGCTGTGCCTTCGCAATCCGGTGACTCTTTTGAGAGCCGGTAGCGAGCTGTACAGCATCATAGCCATCTACGGCAGCAGTCTTGACCTTGGTAATTGTCGCTGTTTCTACCCTAAGGATAGTGGCTGGGTGACAAACACCGTTTGCGTCAAAAACTTGTGTCATGCGGTCTTTGGTTCCAACAATAAACTTCATTTATTCTGGACTTATGCTTATAACATAGCCTTTAAAAACCTCAATGACAAACCGCGCTCTTTTATGGGCGCGAGCACAAGCTCGCTGCATAAAATAAGCGCGGTTTGTGCCCATTGGTTCTCCGGTACTTACTATATTTCGGTACCTTCAGCGAACATAGGTCTTATAAAGCTAAGGAGAGTATACCAGAGACGGCTAGTTTTGCAACTAGCCGTCTCTTTACGCTGCTTATGTACTGCCAACCTTAGCAATCACTACCGCTACCGCGCCGTGAACACGCTCCGCCATCTGTGGTTGGCTTTGGTGCCGTACAGTTACTATCAGACACAATCGAGCCGTACTGATCACGACATTCTACCGTACGGACATTTCTTCCGTTGGTTGTGCTACATGAAGGTGGCCACGGCGCGTTACAAGCATAGGCGCCGGTTACCCACCCATAGACCGGGGTTGAACATTCGGCTAATACAACGGTGTGATATTGGTACGTACGTCCAACTGAAGCACAGACATTAGCGGCACTTCCAGTCATTGGTCGGATATACGTACTGTTATCATTTCCATCCCCACTCCAGTTCCAGTTACAGGTTACGGCCCAAGCTGGTTCAAAGCATTTTCCCCCAACAATAATTGGGTCATCACCTCCACCCCCTCCTGGTGCACCAGTTGATGGATCCCAACAGTTGGCGCCGAGTTCGTCACAATAACGTGGGGACCAGGTTGAGGTAGCAGCCGCCACTATATTAGCCATAAAGTTACCGGTCTTTGCTTGGGTGGTAGCACCAACATTTATTGGCGCAGGAGTATTATCATTTGGTGCAGTGGCGGTGGGTGCAGACCACTGGGCAGACATGAAGTTGTAGCTTACAAAAAGAAGGGCAACAAGGCTAAAGATGGCTAAGGAGCGATATTGTTTCATATAGGAGTATTATAACACACACGCCTACTTAGTTATCTGTAAAATTGGGGACAGTATACCAGGAAACTACGTTTGTGTAACTCTTTGTCACTTATGAGCAAGACCGAGTACTACCGAAGGTAACTCCAGTTGGCAATACACAACCAAGACTAAAACCAGACCCAGCACCAGTTGCCCCAGTGGCTGTCCCGTATGAAGCACATGCGCTAAAATCCCAACTAGCTGGCACATTGAATGAATCCCGCCAATTACCAGAAAGTGCAACCGAGCAGAATTTCAGGTCCTGGGCTGCGGTTGATCCACCCGAATTACAGGCTGAGGTACTACCAAACGTCACACCAGTATCGGTCAAACAACCCATTTGTCGTCCTACTGCGCCGGTTGTTGTCTGAAAACTGGCACACTGAGCATCTCCAAAGCTTGCTGGCACGAGAATAGTATCGCGCCAGTTCCCAGAAGCAGCAACTACTGAACAAAACTTTCGTGATGGCATCGGTTCTGCAACCGCCCCATCACAGGCGGTATCGTCGTTCTCATAAAATTTATCACCAGCAATGCAGCCAAAAGCATAGCTCGTCGCACCTACAGCAGTCATAAAGCTCTGGCAGGTAGTGCTGGTCCAAGACCCAGGAACTACAATCGTATCGCGCCAATTACCACTTACGAGTACTGAACAAATCTTGTACACCAAGCCGTTACCGTTAGCAGCGGTACAATTATTCCCGAGAGCATCACAGTAGCGGTTTGAGCGCATCTCCGTTGTGGCGGCCAAGATATTGGCGGCCAAGTTGCCATTCTTAGCCTGAGTGGTTGTACCAACATTTATTGGCGCAGGAGTATTATCATTTGGTGCAGTGGCGGTGGGTGCAGACCACTGGGCAGACATGAAGTTGTAGCTTACAAAAAGAAGGGCAACAAGGCTAAAGATGGCTAAGGAGCGATATTGTTTCATATAGGAGTATTATGACAGAAAAAGCAGTAGCACGTTGTTGTTATACACAAAAACGCCTGAGAGGCGCTTTTGTACAACATTTGAGACGATTCCTGGACGTATGCTTAGCGGCGCAGTAACCAGCCTGCATCTGCCGCGGTAACCGGCCAAGTGTACGTGGGCTGCATATTGCTATACATACACTCGGTGAGTAAATCGGCACCTACAAATTTGGTTTTGCGCAGCGTGTAGGCAATGACCGGCGCATGAGCGTCACCAGTTACCGACTTCAGTGCATTACAATCACCTTTTTCGAGTGCCATTGGCGGCAATTGGGATTTGAGAGCCGTGATTGCTCTTGTGAAAGTTGGTGTAGTGGCCGTTTGACCAAAAGCGGTTGGCCAGAGTTGTGCCATTATGTCCGGGTACCAAGTCTTCATATTTGAATGACCAAACACCCCAGCACCATCTTTATAGATTGCATACTGGGTAGTACTGGCGTTATAAAAGCTGCCAGATGAACCACCGTAAAGCGCTGTTTTTAATACAGCGGCGCGATCAGATAATTGTTTGGCCCGAGCAGTGTCACTAAATATTTGTTTTTCAATACGGGCAGCCGCTTCAAGTCCAGCCAAGACCTCCACATTGTCCATCAGGTATTTGATAGGGTAGGTCTTTTTGGCCCAACTGACTCCGTCTACATCTATGAGTGCCGTCAGAGTGTCCTCCACATTTCTGATTGCTGATTTATTACTCCGAACAAAGGACTTACTCCCACCCGCTGTAATGTAGCGATCCACAACAACGAGAAAGAGAGCTGCTGAACTGTCCTCTGCGTCAACAGTATTACACTGTCGTTCATCACTTTTCACGGGACAGGTAGTACTATATGCACCATCAAGCGAGTACCAGGTATCAAGCGGTACCCCTGCTGTGGCATCAATATGGCGGGTATACCACTGTATCCAACGCTGGGCCATGGTGACACTCCCTGATTGACCAGCATCAAGCACACCGAGAACTGCTAGGTGGGAAAAATATGGAGTTACTCGACGTAGTGGAGTCTCGGTCCCTTCTTCATACACTGCCACTCCATCGCTTACCGTAATTGCACCAAAGCTACTCTGGCGACTATTCGTGTATTGGAGCTTTTTAATCCAACCGACTACATTTTGTGTCTGTGTTTTAGATAGCGTGGCAGTGGCTGCTTGCTCGTCGCCGCTACCGAGCGTCAGCGCTACGACATTTCTATCAGTGGCTACATATATACCTGCACCAATGAGTGTAAGTCCCAGTATTAATAATATAATTTTTTTTCGCATAGTAACTATACTGTAGCATACGTACTAACATTGCTTCGCGGTAAATTTAAACACAGCACCTGCCGGCGCTGTGTTTCTCTTATGGTGCGCGCAATTCACGGACTACATAGTGACCATTACCAGAATTAGTGGTCAGGGTACCAAATCTATAATAATGTCCTGGCGAAATAATAATGGTTGAACCGTTATCAAGATCACTGTCATAGTCTTGGTAGTTCATTCTCACTGAGGTGGTAGTTGAAACACCCACATCGATAATCGTACCGTCCCAAATATTCTTATGGAAAACCATAATTGGCTGATCAGTATTATTTTGGTACCAAACACCCTGGGTACGGTTAACCACTTGCCACGTTTGATTATAACCAATACCACCCCCCGCCCGGCGCGCCAGTACTTGGATCCCAACAATTATTCCCGGTCTCATCGCAGTACTGTGGAGACCAGGCGGAGGTAGCGGCCGCCACTATATTAGCCATAAAGTTACCGGTTTTGGCTTGGGTGGTAGCACCAACATTTATTGGCGTAGGAGTATTATCATTTGGTGCAGTGGCGGTGGGTGCAGACCACTGGGCAGACATGAAGTTGTAGCCGGTAAGAAGGCTTGGGCAGATAACTAACGGGATAAAAGCAAGGGTTTCTTCATATGTAGTCATTCTATTAAGAGACACTGCTGCGTAGAAGAGATGCTGGGTATAACAAAAGCGCCTTTTAGGCGCTTTTGTTATACATGTGCCATGCTCCTTAGAGCATCTTCACATCAATATTGACTCCGGAAGGGAGTGAGAGGTTCGTAAGAGCCTCTACTACCTTTGGTCCTGGGTTCAAGATATCAATCACTCGCTTATGCATTCGCATTTCGAATTGTTCTCGCGCGTCTTTGTACACGAACGTCGAACGGTTGACTGTATATTTCTTGATCTCGGTGGGGAGTGGGATTGGTCCAACTACCTTGGCATCGAAACGCAAGGCAGTATCAATGATCTGCTTGACTGAAGCATCAAGAATCTTATGCTCATACGCGCGAACGCGGATGCGCAACTTGTTGAAGGCTTCGGCTTTCTGAGTTGTTGCCATAGATAGTAATTAATTTACTCATCATAGTGGAAGTGTGCTTGGGATGCCTCAGATACGAGGAGAAACAAAGTTTTGGAAGAAGGCGTATTTATATACGACGACTGACTAAACTGAAGTTTCGACAAAGTAGATGAGGTATATCCAAGTGCACTTTACTTGATGATCTTAGTTACAACACCAGCACCAACAGTCTTTCCACCTTCGCGGATAGCAAAGTTAGTCTGCTCTTCCATCGCTACTGGAGCGACGAGCTTGACCTTAAACTTAGCAGTATCTCCTGGCATAACCATTTCAACTCCCTCGCTGAGAGTTACCTCACCAGTAACGTCAGTGGTACGAATGTAGAACTGTGGCTTGTAACCAGTAAAGAATGGTGTGTGACGACCTCCTTCATCCTTCGAGAGTACGTATACTTCGGCTTCAAATTCTGTGTGTGGAGTCACTGAGCCCTTCTTCGCAAGTACCTGTCCACGGTGGATGTCTTCCTTCTTCACACCACGAAGAAGAATACCAGCGTTGTCTCCGGCCTGAGCCTGATCAAGCTGCTTGTTGAACATTTCAACTCCAGTCACCGTAGTAGTGGTAGTATCCTTGATACCAACGATTTCTACTTCTTCACCAACCTTCACCGCACCACGTTCTACACGACCGGTTACTACCGTACCGCGTCCTTCAATTGAGAAGATATCTTCAATTGGCATAAGGAACGGCTTATCGAGCTGACGTTCTGGTAGTGGGAAGTATGAGTCCATCGCATCAACGAGTTCGATGATCTTGTCACCCCACTTACTCATTGGATCATTGAGAGCCTGGAGGCCTGAACCGTGGATGATTGGAGCGTTCGCACCATCAAATCCGTTGTGGGTGAGGAGTTCACGGAGTTCTTCTTCCACGAGCATGAGCATTTCTTCGTCGTCAACCATATCGCACTTGTTGAGGAATACGATGATGTTTGGCACACCCACTTGCTTTGCGAGGAGTACATGTTCACGAGTCTGTGGCATCGCACCGTCGGTAGCTGCTACTACGAGCACAGCGCCGTCCATCTGGGCTGCACCAGTAATCATGTTCTTGATGTAGTCAGCGTGACCAGGCGCGTCGATGTGCGCATAGTGACGATTTGGAGTCTCATACTCACTGTGTGAGAGAGAAATAGTAATACCACGAGCTTTTTCTTCTGGAGCCTTGTCGATTTCATCAACACCCTTAGTGGTAGCATCGTAGCCATTTCCACGAGCGTGGAGAGTGCTAAGAATTGCAGCAGTAAGCGTAGTCTTTCCGTGGTCAACGTGACCAATGGTACCTACGTTTACGTGCGGCTTTGTGCGGTCAAATGAACCTGCCATAAACTTTATGATTAGTTATTCTCAATAATATTCCGCACACAGCTGCTTTTATATACAAAAGCCGTGCTTCCATGAGTTAGAACCGTAACGGCGCGAGAACAAAGTCGCGCTACGACTATAACCCATCGAAAGGGTGTGAAAGAGCAATATATGTTCGCTCCGACGACAACCAAAGGCTGTGGCGGTAGGGAGAATAGTAGCAGACAACAAAAATTATGCAAGCAGAGCTTTACTGCCTACAACTGGTTTAATTAACGAAGCGCTTCTAAAATGGCTGTTCGGTCTGACTCTGAAGCACTCGGGGCAGCTTCGAGGGCTTTCACTACCGCTTCGGTATCTTCTGTTGTTGCTATAGGTGCGACCTCAAGTGCCTTCAAAATTTCAGCCTGATTTGCGTTTGTTGGGGCTTCAGCCACGGGCATTTCTGGGGTTGAAGTTGATTTTGCTGCTAGTCTCATGCCGTAATAAATATAAGCAGCCAAAATACCAACCAACATGAACACAAGCCCAATAGTTATAATCGTACGCAAATACTTGGCTTCGCGTGGGTTGATGGAAATTGGTTGTTCAGGATTCATACTTTTTTGTATTATACTTCCACAGCTACTGGTATAACCTCAATACTCAATCGTTCTTCGACAGTGCCATACGCACCCGTACAGGTCATACGTACAGTGGCAGTATTCATAATTGGACCAGTCTGTACAGAGCCACTGACCGCACCAACCGCTAAATTGGTAATACCAGGACCGTTAATTACACAAGTATTCCCAATGAGTGATGATAGACTCCAGGTCACGGTAGCGGTGTTACCACGCCGTACTATTGGTGGAATGGCATTGAGATCCATTGTTGGACTAGTAGTACCAGTGCCGAGTATACAAATACCGCCACTAGGTATTAGACCAGCTGCACAGGTGGCACTGAGGGTAACCGCATCGAGCATGGTAGTACCACTACGAGCATGGAAGGTGGTATTACCAAGACCGATGGTTACACCAAAGTTTGTTTGTGTGTGGTTCGTACTCAATTGACTGGCCGGAGCCGTTACCCGATATATATTTGGTGAGGCTACACTGTTATCAATATCCCAATTAAGCTGGGTAACACAGGTACTTGCGTTCTGTGCTACCATACAGTTATTACCCCAGATAGTGGCGCTTGTGGTGGCGAAAGTAACGTGTGAAAACATATCAATCCAACCAACCACCTCACTTCCCCAAGCGTATGAATCTGCGTTCATACCGGTTGCCATATTTGATGTGATGGCATGATTGGTGCCGCGCAGTGAAATCCAACCATCCCAAGCACCAGCTTCAGGATTGTTACTCATAGTACTGCAGGTACCACCAAGTGTCCCCGCACATGCCCTGGCCCAGCCACTCCAAGTGAGGTTTGGATATGTACCGGTCAAGCGAGCATTTTCTGCTGCCGTACCGCCACCGGTTGGGAAACCAGCAAGACCGCCAAACTTGATCCAGCCAATATTACTACTCCAACCCCAGCCGGTGATAGTCCGGTCGGCGTTAATGGTTACTTTGTAGTCACTTGAGGCACAGTTACTATCATTACGACAGTTGAGTGAAATCCATCCGATATTACTGCTCCAGGCAAAGCCATCGAGATCAATCGGAGCTGGAAGTGTCTGGGCATGAGCAAAGGCCGCTCCAACAAATAGCATAGCGAGTAAAAACAACTGGTACAGTTTCATATACTAGTAGTATAGGGTACAGAATGATACAAAGGAGGCGCTTGTACACAAATGGGGGATACCGTTATCAGATGCTTTTCTTGTTATGCTTCTTCCATTAGATCCTTCTTCTTACAGAAACTATATACCATTTGGGCATTTCATTTCTTTACCCTTTTACAGACACTATACACCTTGTCGCTACTTTATTTCGTTTCACTCATAAAGTACCTGGCAAGGTCTTGCTAAAGTGACCCGCACTTTCTCACTCATAGAATTCCTCAAATGGTCTTGCAGAATATGAACGGATTAATAAAAAGGCTCTCTCTGGAGCGCCTTTTCTTATGCCTCTTCTACAATATCCTTCAAGGTCAAGTCATTAAATATATTTCTTACTTGGTTCAAAATCTTCTCAGTGCTTCCCGCTTACAGCGGCAGTACACCTTTTGGATATCTTGTTTCGTTTCACTTACAAATTATCACAAAAAGTCGTGCGAAATGGGGTCCCATTCCATTTCTCACCCCCCGCCTCGCTGATTCGGCGCCTGTAGAGTCGCCCTACTTCGTTCCGGCTCGTCAAAGATATAGTGGGAAGACATATATAAAGAGAGCACCCTCGTCGGGTGCTCTCTTTATTATTATTATGCTTCCTCCACTATATCTTTGACACCTCTCGACTTCTTGATTTCCATTGCCACGTTTGGTGGGACGACATCATAGTGATCGAAAGTCATGGTCATACTAGCGCGACCTTGAGTCATCGAACGGAGAGTGTTTGTGTAACCAAACATTTCAGAGAGTGGTACTTGGGCGGTAATCACCTTCTTATCACCAAGATCGGTCATTCCCTCTACCTGACCACGCTTACTCGAGATATTTCCGTTAACGTCACCCATGAACTGCTCTGGAGTACGCACTTCAACCTTCATTACTGGTTCAAGGAGCACAGCACCGGCCTTCGCTGCTGCTTCCTTAAAGGCGTAAATAGCCGCAAGCTTAAAAGCAATTTCACTTGAGTCTACTTCATGGAATGATCCATCATAGAGCTCCACAGTCACGTCTTCCATCTTGTAACCGGCCACAAAACCACGTGCCATCGCTTCACGACAACCCTTCATAACAGCTGGGATAAATTCACCTGGGATCGCCCCTCCTTTGATACTGTTCACAAACTCAAAGTGATCTTCACGAGTGACATTCTTGGGCACTTCCTTCCCTTCTTCAAGTGGTTGCATTGGGCGAATCTTAATCTTGACGTGTCCGTACTGTCCACGACCACCAGATTGCTTTGCGTACTTGTAGTCTGCTTCAGCTTCGTGTTGAATCGTTTCTCGATAGGCTACCTGAGGAGCACCAACGTTAGCTTCTACACCAAATTCACGCTTCATACGGTCAACGAGAATTTCTAGGTGAAGCTCACCCATACCCTGAATAATCGTCTGCATGGTTTCTTCGTCAGTAGAAACGATGAAGGTTGGATCCTCGTCAGAGAGCTTCTTGAGTGCAGTACTCATCTTCTCCTGGTCATTTTTGGTCTTCGGTTCGACACTCATTGCGACCACTGGTGCTGGGAACACAATTTGTTCAAGAATGATTGGATTCTGCTCATCACAAAGTGTATGTGATGTCTTTACATCTTTGAGTCCTACGCCAGCCGCAATTTCGCCTGCGTATACTTCTTCGATTTCTGTACGTTTATCGGCCTGGAGTCGCACGATACGACCAAGACGTTCTTTCTGACCAGTTGTCGCATTGTAGATATAGCTACCAGCTTTTACCACACCTGAGTACACACGGAAGAAAGTGAGCTGCCCCACAAATGGGTCAGTCTGTAGCTTAAACGCAAGCGCGCAGAATGGTTCTTCATCTGAAGCAGTGCGAGTGATTTCCGCTTCGGTATCTGGATTTGTACCCTTAACTGCTTCGAGGTCAGTTGGTGCGGGAAGATAATCAACTACACCGTCAAGTACGAGCTGGACGCCAATGTTTTTCAAAGCTGAACCAGTGAACACGGGGAAAATTTCGTTAGCAATCACCGCTTTACGGAGAGTGGCTTTGATTTGTTCATTCGTTGGCAATTCTCCATTAAGATAGGCCTCCATCAAGGCATCATCATGCTCTACAACACGCTCAATGAGCTCGGCGCGGTACATTTCTGCATCATCCTTAAGCTCGGTCGGAATCTCATGCTCCACAATTTTAGTACCCATTTCTCCTTCGAAGGTATATGCCTTCATGCGGATAAGATCTACAACACCTTTGAAGTGTTCTTCCGCACCCCAGGGAAGTTGTACTCGTACGGCCTTCTTTGAAAGTCGGTCAAGAATACTGGCATATGACTTCTCAAATGATGCACCCATACGGTCCATCTTGTTGATGAAACAGAGACGAGGCACTTTCGCTTCGTCGGCGTAACCCCAGTTGGTTTCAGACTGTGGTTCTACTCCAGCTACTGAGTCAAATACGACGACAGCACCATCAAGTACACGCATTGAACGCTTTACTTCAGCGGTGAAATCGATGTGACCGGGTGTGTCGATAATGTTAAAGGTGTACATCTGTGACTTGTCTTTACGATCAGTCACATCTGATTTTGACCAGTTACAAGAAATCGCGGCCGCGGTAATGGTGATACCACGTTCACGTTCCTGTTCCATCCAGTCGGTTACCGTCGCACCATCATGCACTTCACCAATCTTATGTGACATACCGGTATAGAAAAGCACGCGCTCTGAGGTAGTAGTTTTACCAGCATCAACGTGCGCAACAATACCGAAGTTACGCATTCTATTAATAGGAAATTCTCGGGCCATACTATAATTTATGTATAAAGGTTTATTAATGTGCGTCTTTTACAAAACACGATTGGGGCGCGTACTAGAAAAGAAAAAGCCAATGAGGCGTCGCGCGTGTACTATACGGTATTTGGCATCTTTCGGCAATAGGAAATGGATTGGCCGAAGCAAACCCAAGAAGCGAACAATTGGACTAATAGCCTAGTATCTTCATTGCAGCGAGCACCCGCTTTGCACCAGCAATATTGGCGCCGCGCACATAATCAATTCCCCAATCCGCTTTGCCCTCTGTCTTACAGAGTTCATGGATATTTTCCATGATAGCAACGAGTTTTGCCTCCACTTCCTCGGCTGACCAGGGATAATGGGCGGCATTCTGGGCCATCTCAAGTCCTGATACTGCCACCCCGCCAGCATTACTCGCTTTGCCGGGGGCGTGAGCAATATGTGCATCATGGAGGACCGCCACCGCCTCGTTTCTAAGTGGCATATTAGCCCCTTCGACAACAAGCACGGCGTGACTAGCAATTACCCTAGCATCGACTTCATCAATTTCGTTTTGAGTAGCGCAAGGGAAATAACCATCAGCCACTACGGTTTGCCAGGGTGTACCGATTATAAACGTAGTACCTGAAATAGCTACGGTGTCGAGGTTAGCACCGGTGTCTTTATGAGCGATAATCGCATCGATATCACTTATAGTTAGACCAGCTTCTTTGTAAAGGTAACCAGTGCGATCAGACAAGGTTAGAACCACCGCACCTTCGGATACCAGTTTCCGAGCCGTATGCTCGGCCACGTTACCAGATCCAGAGACCACACAGCGTAATCCTACCAAAGTCTTCCCTACTTCACGAAGCATGGCGCGAGCGAAATACACAACTCCATGCCCAGTTGCAGCAGTGCGACCAAAACTCCCACCAATCAGAGGATCTTTGCCAGTCATCGCCCCTTCACTACGATGGGTCAGTTCCTTATACATACCCATCATGTAGCCAATCTCGCGACCACCAACACCCATGTCCCCAGCTGGTACATCTATTTCGACACCAATATGGTGGTGGAGCTCAACCATAAACGCTCGACAAAAACTGCGAATTTCGCTGTCGCTGCGACCTTTTGGATTAAAATCGCTTCCCCCTTTCCCTCCCCCTAAGGGAAGACCCGTCAGGGCATTTTTGAAAATTTGCTCAAATCCGAGGAATTTAAGCACATCCTCATTCACTGTCG
Organism: Minisyncoccia bacterium; assembly: GCA_046293175.1. Taxonomy (GTDB): domain Bacteria; phylum Patescibacteriota; class Minisyncoccia; order Phycocordibacterales; family UBA918; genus OLB19. Next base: position 64,616 of record JBKBPM010000002.1, read on the forward strand.
GATCAAACCGCAGACCACCCTTATATGACCCGAGCGCTGAATTGAATTGCACTCGGTAACCAATATTGTGTTCAATTGCACCTTGATCATTGGTCCACAATACTTTAAAAGCAATAATACGCTCCGGAATAGCAAGCCGTAAAAGCCGTTCGTAGTCTTCTTTAGTCGCACCCGTAGCTTTTAAGTATGGTTCCAAAGTTACGAAAACTTCCACAACAGCTTGCAAAAAAGTTGGTTGATGTGGCAAGTGAGCGGTTAAGGCAGCCAAAACGTCAGTGGTCGATGTCATAGCTATCAGTATACGCCTCTTTGGTGGAGGCTTCCAATAGTCACTGTTTAGCCATTAGTCGTCATCAGATTTACCGGAATTGTCTTCCTTTTTTATCCTCACCCTTATCTTCGTCCTCATTTTTATCATCATCACCTTCGCGGTCTTTTGAACGTTCGTCATCATCGTCGCGCCTATCCCTCATATCATTTACACTGCCATGACCACTCGTATCACGCTTATCTTCTTCCTCATGGTCATCATCATTTAAATCATCGCTTTCCTTGTCACGTGGATTACTATCATCAAACTTATTGTCATCATCCTTATGAATACTTCGGTCATTATCGCTATCGTTATCATCACGATGATTATCATCATGGCCTATGCGAACCTCGAGTTCGCCATCATCACGACTGCGTACTCGCATAGTTTCGGTACGGATCTCAAAACGATCATCATCGATACGCAATCGCATATCATCACCTTCGCGACCATGCACACGAACTTCGTCAATTAAAGAAATAACTGCTCGTCGCCGACTTTCGGTATCTGACTGAGGTAGCTGCTCAGCTTGCCGCAAAAATGCATCTACGGCTCGCGCGATCCGCTCTTCACCCTGTTCATTAACTTTTAAGCTATCGGAGATTTCTTCGATTTCCCTTTTAGTCCTCTCGACTTCTTCTGCAATAATAGCCGTCAGTTCTTGTTGGCGCTCGTCTAAAAAGGCAGAACGAAGTTCCACTTTACGTGCTTCACTAGCCAACAATAGACGCATTGCCTCAGTTTTTTGATCAACTGAAAATAGCCAATCTCCTGGCTTAGCCGCTTCGGCAGCGGCTACTGTGCCGCCTAAACCAACCACCAAAAATACTCCAAACAATCCCGCCACTAAAGACCGTGCAGGCTTTTGGAGCCACATTGTATACGGGGACACAATCTTGGTCGACACTGGCATACCACCCGACACCTGTTCCATCACTCGAACAAACATCGCCTCCCGAGCCGGTATAGATTGTTCCGGCCGACTGACGTGCATTTTTTCATCAAATAAATCTTTCATGATGCTCGTGTTACGTGAGTAATGTTCCTAAAAATTCCTTCGCTCGGTGATGCCTCGTCCGTACTGCCCCTTCCTCTATCCCGAGCAAGACACCGATTTCTTTAAAGCTCAACCGTGACCAGTGATGAAGGACCACAATCTCCCGCGCTGTCTCATCGAGTGCAGTAAGAGCTGATGCGACATCAAGTCGGATTGCTCCCACTTCGACAGTCGAGCTTCCTTGCTCACTCACCGTTGTTTCATCAAGCGTCTTTGGCTGTCGTTTTTGGTTTTCATATGTCTGCGCTAATTGCCGACGTACGATAGTAAATACATACTGATAAAGCTGTGGCGTGGTTGTATAAGTAAAAGTCGGTACAGCTTTGAAAAAAGCAATGAGGGTTTCCTGCACTATATCAGCTGCTTGTTCCGCTTCAAACACCCGTGACCGCACATAGGCATACAACCGCGGCTCAAGTTCATCAAAGAGCGCTTGGTAGGCCTGTTGGTCTCCCGCTTTTGCGGCTTCACACTGTGTTTGCCACTCATGGTCAGTCATAAAGGTGAGCCAACTTACCCTATATATGGGTTAAGCTGGGCAAAACGTTACATTAATGATTATTCTCCGTCTGCGGTAGTGGCTTCATCAGCATATTCAAGAGCCTGTCCCGCGAGGACAAAGACCATGGTACTACCATCAGCCAATGTAAAGGTGAGGTTGCCATTCTCTGCTTCATCGTACGACTTAATCTGACTCACCATCTCGAAGTACGGCCCCTCTTCTTTGGAATCACAAAACTTCTTGGTCGCTGCTACCGCGCCAAAGGTCATAGCAGAGGAAGTTCCCATTGGTGGAACATACTCGCTACTACCGGTATTACAGTCGGTTCCGAGAGATACCCGCGGTCCATCAAACAGCATGGTAAATACATCCGGTGTCGAGGGTTTAACTACCGTGCCATCTGCCTTTTTTGTTTCACGCCAAATGTACTTACCTTTGAATTCTTTAGCAGCAAAAGCCGCTTCCTGCCAAGGCTTGCGACCTTCTTGGATAAAGGTGCCGGTGGTAATGTCTATAATAGCGGTGGTCTGCACCCTGGGTACTTCAGTCATAGCTTGATTTTGATCGTGCACAAAATACGTGACGGTAACAGTATTACCCTCCCGCGTTAGTTTGGTCACCCGAATCCGGTCACCGAGGAATACTGAAGAAACGTGATTAAAACTTGTATCATTCTCGTCAATGAGCGCCAAATATACAAATGATCCTGTGCCTGGTGTAGAAACAACAATTGGTACCGCTCGGCGGCCGTTTTCTAGGTTAGTCGCAAAATCATCCATCGCGTAGAGTTGGCCTTCGCCAGTACCGGTAGCGAGCGCAAAACGATTCATTGGATAGTCACGAGTCGCTGATGGATAAATCAAATCAAGGACAACTTTGGTTGCCGGTTGATCTGGTACCACAAAGGTCTTACCTTTCATACTGTGCGCTACTGGTGGGATAGTCCAGGCATTAGGGTCACGAGTATAACGTGGCGGTTTTTCCGGTTCATAAAAGAAGTACCAATACGCACCACCCGCCAATACCGCAGTTACTACAACACCCAAACCAATAAAAAGATACTTTCTCATGCACTATCTTTAGAATTACTCGGGTAGTATACCAGATTGTTTTGGAGTAACGACATGTTATTTCAATTCCAAGAATGCGTTCAAAAAGCATTCAGACAAGTGAGAAAGCGCGGGGCGCTTTCGTAAAACCTTTTGCGATAGTTTGTGAGTATAACAAAACAAACTAGCCAAAAGGTGTACTGTTCCTGTAAGGAAGCGCAAACGGGGCGTATATAGACACTTCTTACAGAAGCTGTACAGGTTGTCGCTATTTTTTCATAATAGCTGGCAACCTCTTGCGAAAGTCTCCCAGACTTTCTCACGATGAGTGTTTCTGAGTGTAGCGCAACAAATTCTGAGAGATTTTTGGACGCGTTCTAGAGTGCTTTTGCAAGGTCAAGAATCTCATCGATGCGTATCTGCTCCACAAAATCTGGTACGTGGGAAACGAGAATCATCGCGCCTTTGTAGTTATGCAAGGCTTTTGCAATCACGGGGATATGGCGGAAGTTAATGTGGTTCGTTGGCTCATCGAGAATCAAAAGACCTGGTCGCTCCATGGTCAGCTTGGCGAAGGCAACGAGACCTTTCTGTCCTTCTGAGAGATTTCCAACCTTATTCTTCATGACATCACTGTACAAAAGAAAGCCAGCGGCAATCGAACGCATATCTTCTTCAATCTTCCTTGGCATTGAATCCATAAGAGTTTCAAAGACCGTCTTATCAAAATCAAGATTAGAAAAGTCTTGTCGATAGTAGCCAATTTTTACCCCCGGCGCGACATGTTCACCCTTGGCGTGTCCAGAAGCGATTGACTCGAGGAGAGTAGTCTTCCCAATACCGTTTGGACCAATGATTTGGAGATGGGACCCACGTTTCAAAACCAAATCACATTCTACCTCTTTTGGCTGGTGGTTCTTGATAACTTTGTACGAAGTGAGTCGCACTACTTCAAGTGGTACTTCGCCTTGGGTCTCAATGGTAAATGCACGAATAGTCCGGTCTTCTTTACGAACATCAACTTTGTTTTCTTCGGCTTCCTCAACATCATCACGCATGCGCTTCGCGACAAGACGCATCTTACCCCCCTTACTTGCAAAGTAGTTAATCTTATCTTTGTCAGCCTGAATTTGTTTGGCGAGCTGGGCATTCTGGCGCTGCTCTTTTTCAACTCGCGCCGCAATATCCTTGAGCACTGTGTGATAGTTACCATTATATTGCTCAACCTGGCGATTTTGAGTGTTAAGGTATAATACCCCATCGGTAAACGAGTTGAGGAACTCAGCATCGTGCGAAATCACCAATACTGTCTTCTTATACTCCTTGAGGAAAACCGTGAGGTGCTCAATACCGGCTATATCAAGATTGTTCGTTGGTTCGTCAAGAAGGAGCACATCAGGATCTTGAATCAGCGCCTGCGCAAGCAAAAGACGAGCCTGCTGCCCACCAGAAAAACTCCCGATGATACGCTCTTTAAAACTCTCTTTGATCTTCTCGGTTGGGGTGAGGTTTACGATTTCAAGGACGGCATCAATCCGCGGGTCAATGTCATAAACCTTCTCCTTAAAACAATTTTCAAAAAAAGCACGTACCGTGAGAGTAAGTTCATCACGGGGAATAATCTGCCTCGAAATCGCGATCGTGGTACGAGGCTGAATATTAATATCACCTGAATCAGGCGTGAGAGTCCCGGAAATAAGTCCAAAAATAGTACTCTTTCCAGCCCCATTTTGACCCATTAGGGTCATCTTGGCCCCTCGACGCACCACAAAATTCGCCTCCTTAAGAATGGGGCGAGTGGGATCGTGTTCAAACGACACATCATTAAAAACAATGAGACCATCTGCGCGTGACATAGGTAGTCACCATACACTATTTTTTTGAAACTGTCTAAAATATCACCCACAAGGGGTGGCCGTAGACACATACAAAAACCGGCCTAAAGTCCGGTTTTTGTATGTCATTATTTTTACTTCGCTGTCGATAAGGTATTGACTTCTTCCTGGATAGCTGCAATGACAGCCGCCATTTGCACAAAGATGTCAGTGGATGCACCTCGCACTGAACCAGAAATACTTGTAGGTGGTGTGCCGGTATCCGTACGGTTTGAGACACCTGTTGCACCACTTTGAGACGGTAATGGTTTTATCACTGGAGTTGGCTCCCAAACCCCATTATTACACGAGTAGACAATCGAAAGACTGTTCACAAAACTAGTAGAATTTCCGTAAAATGGATGAGGTGCGCCTTGGTTAAACGTTCTATCTTGGAAACGACAAGGTTGTACAGTAAATCTTTGATTTGTTAAACCACTCACTCCATTGTGATAACTTCGTGCTGCATTACTGGTAGGTCTTGTTGCACAATCTGTGCTGGTGGCATGGTCTGGATAACCAGCTCTCGATAGAGCAAATGCAGCATAACTTGTATGTCTCGTTGTTGTAGCAACGCATGGATTTCCGGGGAGAGAGCCAACACGTGTCCATACCCCCACTCCGTTATTATTTCGACAAACGAAACGAGCATCTGCTACAACACTGGTGATCCCACTAGCGTTTGTAATGGTGGTTCGTTCAGTTCCTTCCGGAAGTCTTTCAGTACCATTACGACAATAGATGATGTCTTTGGTAGTAGAGGCAACCGGCGTTCTGGTGACTCCAGGCAAAGAAGGGTTACCCGTGACACTCGAACGAGGAGTTTGGGGAAACTGTGCTGTATTAAGACGATTACTTGATTCATTGTTGTAGCGGATGGCTTGTAGACTAAGTCGTGAGCGGTTGGTAGGCACATAAGCTATTTCGAATGTTTCGCCCTCACCCTCACGAACTACGTAGTTAGTGCCGCTGGTTGTAGCACTAGATATGATCGTTGCTGGTACGGCCCGGACCCCGGCATTTTGCCAAACGAGTGCGCTTCCCCGTCCCGTGGTTACAGTTGGCACATACACATCGCCATTGTCAGCACTGATTGTGAAGCGAACAACATGGGTAACTGTTTGCCCATCGGCACTTGTCGAGCTAGCTCGAGATACATCACTAATTGTTGCTCTTCCTGAATCACCTTGTGAGACGCTGCGATTAAGTCCTACACCATTGGCGGTCGACATTTCTGCCGCAGAAACCAGCGATACCCCGAAGAAAAAAGCCGCGACGCTGAGAACTATTACACACGTTACGATCTCGGTGAATGTTAAAACACTTTTTTTCATGGATGTTTATTGCTAAAAAGTATATAAGATTGATTTTTGCTACAACAGAATGGCCGCTAGGGGTATTATCCCTAGCGGCCTCCGTTACTTTTTAGTATACGTCTATTTTATTCCTTGTCAGTAAGTCAGTGTGTATAACTACATTGACGGCATCATGCCACCCATCCCTTCCATCATCTTTTGCATCTCACTCATATCCATAAATTCAACAGAGGCTGGCGGCACAAACACTGATCCATCAACGCGCCATGACTTACAATTGTAATCAACATCCATATCTGGTGTGACCGCTGGCGCACTAGAACCGCTCTGCGGATTATTCATTGGCGCTGGAGTTGGGCTCTCTGCTGATGGAAGGGTCATCTTGATACCTTGATCACCTTGTGCACTGCCCCACAGGTACATGGTATTACTTTTTTTATCCATGATCATATACGAGGCAATATCTTCAGCGGCAGCACCCTTGATGAGGGTGTCGACGCGAGCATTGCCACCATCATAAAACGCTGTCCCTTCTTGCACTATGCCATCTGTTCGTACCACAAACGTACACTCCTGACTGCGACCAAGGGCGAGGAGACCAAGAAGACTCCCCCTGCCGCTCATTGCACCATCAGTTGATTCTTCTGCTATCAGATTATTTTCGGTTGTTTCATTTTGATTCATCGTCGTATTATCAGCCACCAAAGCATCTTTTGTTACTTTTGTAGCCAAACCAATACCCACCACAATAACAAGGATAATAAGCACTGCTCCAATGATGATGTTTTGTTTCATATTCCCTATATTGTACACCAAAAACCGCCAATGGCGGCTATTTGGTATTTAGGACCGGTGTTTATTAGATGAGACTGTTTTTATCCTTTTTATCTTTTTTTGGTTTTTTTACTTCTTTTTTATGTCTAAATTCACCTTTTGCCATATATTGTATATCTAATCTTAACTGCTACCATCAAGTATACAAGCAGATAAAGCGAAGAAAAAGAGCTTTATGGGGCAAAGGAAACGACTATTTCTTTAGCTTCGGCATTTTCTGGTAAACCTGAAGGGTTGTCTTTTTGGAGAATAAGGGTGCCTCGCTTCATAAATTCTGGGTCCCCAGACGTATACGGTGAGGTAAATGTGAGGGTAGCAACAAATGGCACAAAATCGCTGGTCATCCAGTCACCCTGGGCGGTCGCTACCCCTTCAGCAATAATAAGTCCATCCCAATTAACAAGCGAGACGGGGAACGAACCTTCGAAGTACCATCCTGCTGCCTCTCCTGTAATAGTGAGCGGACTGGCCACCACTGCGCCCGGGAGTGGTGAGGTCAGGCGTACCCGTTCATTAGTAGCAATTGGTGGACAGACAAACTCACAACTTGGTCCAGTCCGCCCCACGTATGAACCATCAGGACACTGCATCGCATCTTGTGTACACATCATTTCTTCCGGTAGCGGTGCTGGGGTTAGTTCGGTTGGTTGTGGGGCGGTCACGCGACCTACCATAAACCCGCCAAAAAATACCACCAACACTACTAAAGCAATAAACAACGCTAACAAGTGTTTCATATGCTTCTAGTATAGCAAAAATCGACCAAGATGTGGTCGATGAATGCTACTTACTTTCCATCTCCTTCACCTTTTGGAGGGCCACAATATACATACTTTCGGACCAGCCCAGTGGGGTATTATCGTTTGGCACCGGGCTTTGTGAGAAATAAAGTTCGGGAATTTCACCATTGCTCGTCACCGTATTACGAGCTTGGCGCAGGTAATACCAGGCCCGTTCTTTTTCACCACGCATGGCGTAGATGATAGCAAGCCACGAGAGACCAAAGCACCACTCGGCCTCTTCGCTATAGCCATCTTCGTTGGCGTTGTAGTAACGATCAAGCTTGTAGCGGATAACGCCACGGTCACGGGTGAGGTGATACACAACATTTTTGATAATTGTATCAGTCTCGGCTTTGGTCGTCACCGCAAACGGATAAATAAGTGAGAGGAGAGCAAGGTCGGCGAACTTTGTCCGCGACTCACGGGGTAAGAGCTGGCGCAAGGCTTCCTCACCATAATGGATAGCCACCAATGGTACCTTAAGCCAATCGACCTGACTCGCGAGCTTCAGTGCCGCGACACCTGCCCCCACTGACGAAGCATGCACCTCCATATTTTCTTCCCAAATGCCATTATCGGCATCGTGCCAATACTCAACCCGGACGAGGTAGTCAATAATCATCTGAGTCACCTCTTTTTCTTCAGCGGTGATTGCGACCGCGTGCCCCCGGAGCTCAAGATCACAGATGAGGTAGAGCACTTCGGCCACCGCATCATTCTGACTATTACCCCACTCTTCCCAATACTCTTCAAAGGTCTCCGGATGAAACCGAGCGTGGATGTACTGCCAGGTCTCGTGGGGCTTGTTCGCAATTGCCCAGTTGATTTTGTCTTTATGCTTCACAAAAACTGAGAGGAGGGCCTTCGCTGTTTTCACGACCGTATCAATATCTCCGGTCTCAAGGAACCCAAGCGTCATAAAGTAGTTGTCTCGGAGCCACGCCTTGTCGTAGCCAGTCCCTACGGTATGAGCAGCGGCAGTAAAGACTCCCGTTGGCCTTCGAAGGGATAACAGAACCGCGATGTGCGCTTGGATTTCTTTGTCAAAGTCGATACTCATACTTATTCATTGAGATTTTGCCAGGCCTTTTCAGCATGCTTGGCTACCGCAGACAGGGGCGGGAGGACCGCCTCTACCTCACCAGCCGCGCGTGGGTAGTAACTGCGGAGTTCTGCATAGAGCGCGATCATTCGTTCGTACGCAGTGAAAAGTTCAAGTAATTTGGCGACTGCTTGTTCCGCTCGGTAGTGATTTTGTGCCACAATATCTTGATGTAAGGCCTCGACCGCTTCGCGGTGCTGCTGCGCAAAGGCGACCATGCAGTCTTCGGCACTCGTGAGTGCATACTCTTTTTCTTTCGAGACGAAACTGCGCTTCAATTCCTGCGGGAGACGAGGTGAGAGCGCCTCCATCACCAAATCAAACGCCTCCTGGCGCTGTGCTTCAACAAGCGACAAGGGTCGCTCACCCTTGCCTTCCCCGCCTAATTCCTTACCACGCTTCGGAGTTTTTTCCATTTACGTAGTATAGCGTACTTATCATGCTCACTTGCGCATTAATTCACGTTACACTACTGTACAAAAGTAACAGTTCCAGAGGAAAAAGATGGACGAAGAAATTGCTCAAAATTTTACATCACTTGTTCTCACAAAAATTTCAAAATTTGCAAGTATTAAAACTCCTGCAACAAAACTAGATATAAGTATACTAAGCTGATCTGAAGATTTTCTATTTGATAACATTAAAAATAACTTAACAAAAATGAATCCTGATACTATGGCATGTTACAAATACGATATTTTCGAGTGAGACGTCCATATGTAAATCATATCACGATTTATTCAAATGTAATTTCATTTAGAAAATCACACTAAAAACTGAAAAAAGACCCCATATGGGGTCTTTTTTCTGAAACCTTCATAAATTGGATGCAATGCGAGGCGCGAGCGAAAAATATTTGGAGGTGTACTGGGAATTTCATTTTGAAATGAAGTATAAGGCGAGTAGCAAAAAAGCCGCGACCGGGACCTAAGTCCAGGGAGCGGCTTTTTTGTGTGCTCAACACAGTAATTCGTTCAAAATGGAATTACCAGGCGAAGTGTGCAAAAGCCCGGTTAGCCTCAGCCATCTTGTGTACATCATCTCGCTTCTTCACCGCCACACCTTCTTCTTTGGCAGCCAAGATGAGTTCGTTCGCGAGCGCCTTGTACATTGGTATACCCTTGGCTCCACGAGCAGCACCGATGATCCAACGGAGCGCAAGTGCGAGACGTCGCTCAGGACGTACTTCACGAGGTACCTGGTAGTTCGCACCACCAACGCGACGTGAACGAACTTCCATGAGTGGGCCAGCGTTACGCAAGGCAGTCTGGTAGATCTCAAGTGGGTCGCCACCGTCTTTGCGGTTCTTAATTTCTTCAAATGCTGCGTACACAATCTTGCGGGCGGTTTCTTTCTGGCCACGCAACATGATGTAGTTGATGAGGCGCTCGACGTCGGTTGAAGCAAACTTGACGTCTGGCTTCACAACTGGGCGCTTCTTGATTGGTCGTCGCATGTTGTTAGTTCTTAATTCTTATAATTAAGAATGAGAGTTTGGCAATCGCCTCTTTCATTCTTCGCATATTCTGATTCCGTACCTTTCGGTTGAATCGCAGCCAGTATCTGTAGCGAATATAGACTATTGGTAATTTACTTCTCCAAGATACGTTATGTCTTGGTTTTTGCCTTTACGCTTTCGCGTAAGGCTAAATAAATTGCTTTAGATGCGAGGCGGACAAACAAATTTTTCTGAGTCGTACTTGGTAGTACGGTGAGGGTAAATTTGTGCAGTCCAACAAAGCAGATGAAGTGATTTACTTAGCCTTCGGTTTTTTAGCTCCGTAGCGTGAACGTCCCATCGTTCGGTTCGCAACGCCAGTGGCGTCGTACTTACCGCGAACGATTGTGTAGTTCACACCAATATCCTTCACACGTCCACCACGCACGAGGACCACAGAGTGTTCCTGCAAATTGTGCTTGATACCTGGGATGTACGCAGTAATTTCCATACCGTTTGAAAGACGAACACGAGCAATCTTTCGGATCGCAGAGTTCGGCTTACGCGGCGTCTTGGTCGTTACCTTGGTACACACACCACGCTTAAATGGTGAGTTATACGAATTTGGCTTGTTGATGATTGAGTTAAAACCCATTGTCAACGCACCAGTTTTCGTACGTGATACCGGATCACGGCGCTTCTTCTTGGTTAATTGATTGATTGTTGCCATAAAGCCCGCGTAGAATACTACAGCTGTCCTTGTTTTGCAAGACTAATCCTTTTAATCTAGCTGAACCTTTTGGAGGAACTAATACCTAATGTAATGCTCGATAGATACCTTGAATTGACTTGAAATTGAGCGGGAACTCTAGCACAACGTGCAGGAAGCTAAGTGATAACAAAACCAAGAAACCAAGTTGATAGTCAATGACGTAAAGCACTACAGCACTGAGATAAAGAACCCCAATAGCTATCGCTCTATAACGGGATATTTTGTGCCATTCAATAATTGAAGTCTTGGAAAACCAATTCAAATAGTGGTAAGTATACGTAAAAGCCAAAAATGTCGCGATATGGAGAATGGTGGAGGTAGGGTCACTACCAAATATTGCCGCTATAGCCGTACCAATTCCGTCAAAAAAAGTATAATTCGCAGTCATATAGGCGGGCAAATGTACTGACGCAGACGGGCTAAAAAGAAGCAGAATGCTGAGTAGAAAAAATATGATCACATTAACGTAACCTAAATATGAATGGCTTTTCATTGCACCAAATAACATAAAAAGAGCAGTAAATATAAATACGTGACATACTGTTGGAATCAGAATTGCCAGCGCATAATTAGTTGTACTTCCAAGGAAGGGTAACAAACAAAGTATCCCCAGCCCTAAAATTAATCCTCGTTTCCACCATACATTTACAAAGGCTGTGCAAAAAGCTAGCAGCAGTAATATCCAAACTAATTCAGCGCTACCTGGTACAATCGCTACACCGAGAAATAAAACCACAAGTGAAACTAAGGTTAAAATGTGAGGATCATAACGGCGTAGCGTAAAATAGCGTCGGTCGTGTAACCAAGAAATTTCTGTTAAATAATGGAGAGGACCAAGAAAAGCATATGCGAGTATCAAAAGCTCAAACGAGAAAAGCCAAGCAGGAATTGCAGCGATTACTAGAAGGACGCTATTTATCGAGTCAACGGATAATTTCATTACGAATTGATTACCCTACCCAATGAGTACTTTTGCGATACTAAAGACAAAACTATACAAGTAGTCACCAAGCACCACCACAAAGAGGAAAATGACGAGCGCAAAGGCCAAAAAGACGTTTTGTTCCATATAGCGGCGGAAACCCTCGTACTGCATCCGCAGTGGAAATGGTAAGAAACGAGGTAAAATCTTCGAACCATCAAGTGGTGGAATCGGGACAAGGTTAAAGAAAGCCAAAAAGAGGTTCATGACCACAAGCTGGGCGGCTAGATAGAGAAAAGTCTCACTCAACGTTGTCCCGGCGCCGACTTGCACAATCACCGCAAAGATAAGCGCCAGGGCAATATTCACAGCTGGACCAGCAGCGGCTACAATCGCCTCCCCCCACTTTTGGTTACGAAAATTATACGGGTTGTACGGTACGGGTTTCGCAGCGCCAAACAAAAGGGGTGACCCAGACATAATAAGGAGCCCAGGCACAATCACTGACATTACCGGATCGATATGCACGAGTGGATTCACCGACAGACGACCTTCAAGACGGGCGGTTGGGTCACCAAGCCAATTGGCAGCATAGGCATGCCCCACCTCATGGAGGACAATTGAAGCAATCAAGCCAATAATCAATGCGATAGTCAGTGGTTCCATAACGCTCTTATTATACACGAATGCCAAAACTGCCATACATAATTACTCATTATGCTTGCAATATTGACCATCCGTGGTAGGATAGCGGGACTAAAAAACATCGATATGGCAAAAGTTTGCGACATTACCGGAAAAAAGACCCAGATTGGAGGGAAATATAGTAACCGTACCCGTGCTACGCAGTTTAACCCATCAGGAAAGACAAAGCGTGCGCCAAACCTCCAGAAGCGTCGAATTTTTGTACCGGAGATTGAAAAAACAGTAACAATTACTGTTTCAACCAAAGGTCTCCGTACTATTGCCAAAAATGGCGCGTTTAAGACGCTCAAGGAAGCTAAACTCATCTAAGCGCTATATCCAAAAATGCCAGCTATTTTGTTGGACTACGAAAAATGACCCTCGCTGGACAAGCTCGTCCCACTTGGGTCATTTTCTTGTCCGCCTAGTATCTGTCTGATTTATTGAATAAAGCTTGTGGCTCCGAGTTGAATCTATTGAACATTATTGCTTCTGCCAAATCCGAGTACCGTCACTCAAAAAATGTATTGCACCCTCGGTGGCCGTATTACTAATCGGAATATTTCGGGCGGTTACCCTATCCACCACCTCACCGCTTGGGTGGCCGTAGCGATTGTCCTTCCCTGCGGACACCACCGCGTATTGCGGCTTCACCGCTTCGAGGAATAATTCGCCCGTTGAAGTTTTTGAACCATGGTGTCCGAGCTTGAGCACTTCACTTTGTAATTGTTCGCCGTAGGTGACACTGAGATAATCTTCGATCCCTTCGGGCGCATCGCCAGTAAACATAAAATCGCTTTCGCCATAGCTTACCTTAACGACAATTGACGACGTATTACTCTCGAGCAACGATGGATCCCGGGCTGGAGAGAATACGGTGATTGTGGTAGAGGCGCCAAGGGTGTACACCTGCCCGGCCCGAACAAAGTGGACAATATCGGTTTCGGCGGTGAGAGCTTTTTGGTACGCGCTCGCGGCTGTCGTCTCGCCGGTGTTTTCGGTAGTGAGAATACTCGCCACTTTGTACCGAGCAAGAACATCAATCAGTCCACCTATATGATCTTTGTCTGGATGGGTACCAATTACCAAATCAAGCGTACGATCGCCCCATGGGAGTTCACGTGCGAGTTCTCGCAAGACTGTACCATCCGGTCCGCCATCAATTAGTGCCTGTGCTCCATCGGGTGTCTCAATCAAAATAGCGTCCCCTTGTCCCACATCAAGAAAGGTAACCTCTAGGTACGGCGAACGGGTCGCAAATAATCCAGCAGATTGCCCACCGAGGTCATCAATAACTAAGGCAGCAAGGAGCAGTAAGAGCGCCCCGACACTTCCCCAGCGCGCTATAATGCGACGTTCCATAGTAGGTTTTCTAAAAAAGTATGATCAAAAGACCCAGAGACGGGGCGCGCGAATGAGAAAATGAGAGACGTATTAAACATACGATGAACGTTTTCGAATGAAGCGCAACTAAGTATATGGGTTTTTTGGACATACTCTAATTATACCTTGTGGTACAATGTCATTCTAATCAACGCCATATGCATTACACCCCCCTTTCATTTGAAATCAGAGCACTTGATGGAATCAGTTCAGAGACTATTGAAGAACATATTAATCTCTACAACGGCTACGTCAAACATGTAAACCTCATTGCCGAAAAAATTGAGGCGTTCAATCACGACCCCGAGAATAACAACTATGCCATCAGTGAAATGCAGCGACGTCTTGGTTTTGAGTTTGGTGGTATGCGCAATCACGAATACTACTTCACCCAGCTTGAAGGTGGATCGAAGGCGCTCCCTGAAGGTAAGCTTAAAGAACTCATCGAGCGGCAGTGGGGTAGTGTCGAAGCGTGGCAGGCGCGGTTTGAAAAAATCGCCATGACCCGTGGCGTCGGTTGGGCAATGTTGTACCATGATCCGCACACCGACCAGCTCGTTGTGACATGGGTCGACGAACAGCACATCGGGCAACTCGCTGACCTCGATATTATTCTCGCACTAGATATGTGGGAACATTCATACATGCGTGACTACGTCCCGAGTAAGAAGAAGGAATACATCGACGCCTTCTTCCGAAATCTCAACTGGGAAGTGGTTGCCGGTCGAGTGATTTAGAGTACTACCGAAAAAATATTGGTACGTCAGGATGGGCAGCCGGCATATCGACTGCCCGTTTTAGTTTATCTGCTGTCATTAGCGTCTCTAAATAGACACCCTCTTCCACTATTTCCCAATGTGCTAGTTCTTCCTGTTCCGCTTTAGTTAAAGTAGCGCCTCTTCCCTGCTTCATTTGGGGTTTGTGCCACCAGTACCAACCCAGAGCCATGAGAAGATATAACACTAGTAGCAAGTACCCACTAAAAGCCGGTATCGTCACGGTGGCGATTGGCAGTTTCGCCGCAAAAGTGGCTACCCCAATGATGTACATGAGTGATACTTGGGCTATAAGTGCCAGCGGCATAGCAAGCATTGTCGAGCCAAGAGCTACGAGACCCGCGAGGAAGGTCGTGAGCATCGCCACGGGCACCATCGGCAGCGCGAGTAGATTGACCGGTATGGCCACCAGTGACCACTCGCCAATGTGGTAGAGAATGAGAGGGAGAACCGCAATCTGGGTAGCGATGGTAGCGATGAGAAATGTCTTTATACCAAACCAGGTGGTGACTTTGGTGAAGAGCTGTTCAAACTGCGATGCAATAAGTACTAATCCCAAGGTCGCCATATAGGAGAGCTGAAAACCAATATCAAAAAGAAGTATATACGGTTGACTGGCAATCATGAACGTGCCGGCGAGTATAAGGGCACGTAATATATCGTAAGGACGGGCCAGCAGTGTCATAAGGAGAAACAAAAGGGCCATCGTTGTCGCTCGCATTACACTTGGTGAGTATCCAACCAAAAGTGCAAAAACTATAATTGCTCCACCAGCGACTATCAGTCGTAAACGAAACGGCAAAAAGAAAGATGTGACTGCTAGTACAAATGTCACCACCAGCATGATGTTGTAGCCCGAGAGCACAACGATGTGCACAATACCCGCTGCCCGAAAATCATCAGCCAATTCTTCACCGAGGGCCGCCTGCACCCCAAGTAAGAGCCCAGCCCCCAGTCCATACGCCGGGTCAGGCAACACCTCTGAGAGACGGTCAAGAAAATATTGCTTCACCTGGTAGACTCGGGAGAGGAACGATGATTCGTCTCGCTTCAAAATGGTTGGTGTCACAAAAGACATCGTATGGGTAATACCACGCGCCTCGAGGTATCCCGGATAATCAAATTCACGACCGAAGTCTGTCACAAAAGTTTCCGGTCGCTCAAGTTTGCCCGACACCTCAATTATATCGCCATACTTAATGTCGCTATAGCGATCAACACGAATAAGCACTCGTGTCTCTGCAGTTGCGACGGTGAGCATCGTCATACCTTCACGGACGTCCGGTTCACGAATCACACGACCTGTGATAGTCGTCTCCCCGACCGGCACCGCAGCAATTCGCGCGATCATCAAATCCTTGGCACTATCCATCCGCACTATCCCTAAGCAAATAGCAGCCAAACCAACACTCATAGTAAGTAGTAATGCCAGGGACCAAAAAGCAGGTGGTGTTGTCGACTGGCGGGTCTTTGTCCGCCACCACAATACAAAAAGTCCTCCCGCCATGAGGAGAAGCAGAAGAACAGCAGAGATATATACATCGACCAACGAGCGGACAAGTACCCCAAGAACAAACCCGAGCGTTACGGTATAAAACAGCACCGTCTTCATAACTATAAGTGTAGCAGAGGTAAGAACGCCCCGACATGGTTAGTCGAGGCGAACGGCAACAAGTGCCAAAAAATTTGTGGTGCGAGACCACGGACGGTGTGTTCAGCCCGAGATGGGTAAAACTAGGATTTGTACCTCTCAATAACCACGATAGGTCTCAAGGCTACCTAGCCATTCCTGACGGTGAGGTCAAGAATACCCCCTCGGGCATCATCTCCACCGGATCCAAAACGTCTTCTTGCGGAGGAGCTCATCACCGCCGTCACCGAAGGACGACAGATCGACGGTGGGTTTATGGGAAGGAACAGACTGGGGCATCACAGCCTCATAGCTAAGATTTCACTTCAGGGTGACGGCATGTCGAGCTCCCCTTGAGCGCATGCCTGCTTTTAGAATACGCCTCATCTACATATATTGCAAGCCAGTTACTGGACAAACGAAAAGACTGGCAGGAGGCCAGTCAGCTTCGGGACGCGACACTATCGCGCCCCGAAGGAAATCTTCTACAGAAAAGAGCGGGCTTTGTGCCAAGGCACAAACAGCGAAGGAGTGAAAAAGCGTTTCGATTTGCCTTTGCCCTTCTGCACCATACCTCCAGAAGTAACTTTGAGATTGGTCCACCAGACACCACTGTGGTGGTAAGCACGGTGATCAGGACCGACCACTGCTTTAGCAAACAAACGCTGCTTTCGAGTCATCCTCGGTTGAGTTGAGTTGCGATGCCGAGGCATATCAGGTCTGCTCGCTGCCGCCATCTCCCTTCTTGTGGTTTTCTTTCAGCCTTTTATACCAAGAAATCATCTCAATCTCCCTGTTCCTTGTGCCACCGAATGTAGCACAATGCCAGTACCCTACCGCAAATTACCGCTTACCGTCAAGCGCTTCATTCACCAGACGATCCACTTCTTTTTTCTGTTCACTCGAGATCTGCGTGAAGACAATGTTTGGAAAACTCGCTACCCGCAAATTGTGAATCATAATAAAAAGCGGCACAAGACCAGGCTCGTTGATTTGATATTCATTATTAAGCTGCTTTTTTACAAGCTCACTGTCAAGGCGAATCTCAACGTTCGCTGCTTTGGTGTCTTCACCAAGCACTTGCTTGAGGGTCTCGAGTCCTACCATTACCGCATGATACTCGGCGTAGTTATTGGTACTATTCCCGATAGTCTTCCCTACTTCTTTGAGTACCGTACCAGCCGCATCAGTGATATAGACACCGATTGCAGCAGGGCCTGGATTCCCCCGTGCACTACCATCGGTGTAACAGATGACTTTATTCATATACGTACTGTAGCATATATAACAAAAGGGCGCCTATTGTGGCAGGCGCCCCTCATTCGCTCGTATCAAAACTGAGCATTCCAGTGAACGTTTCTTTACTTCGTAATTCTGCACGGTACTCACCGGTAGATAACTTTTCAAGTTTCGTCCACCACTCTTCTTTTGCTGACCCTTTCAAGAAGCCTCTACCAAAAAGGTGTGCGCCGCCGATGTACACCTCTATGGTTAAGGAACCAAAACGGGCCTTTTTAATATTTGGCGATGCTGACATCAAAGACCTCTTTCCACTTAAAAAACATCATACGGATAATTTATAAAATATCAATAATACGCAAACGAGTAGACCGTCGCCCCATAAAAAATGATTCTTCAATATGTGCAACAAGTGTACAAGCCTGGCCATCTTTTGGGATCAGTTTAAAATCTTCTAGAGTAGCAAAAAAGGCAATCGCTTCAAGTGATCCTCGTTTGGTCGAAAAAGTGAGTTTGAGATGCTCTTTAGCTTTGCCAAAGAGCGCAACCGAATCTGGTATCACCCCGATAAACGCAAAAACTGGCTTCGGGTTCCCCACCCCAAAAGGAGCAAGCTCTTTGAGTAACTGCTGCACAGGCCCCATGACTTCATCTAGAGTCAAAACCGCATCGACCTGGAGTGGTGTTTCGACTACCGCTTCACTCCCGAGACGGACAAACGCCTCATTAAGTACGTCGCCGAAAGTATGGATATGTGCATCCTGCACCGCAAATCCCCCCGACGCGTGGTGTCCCCCATACTCATGAAAAATATCAGGCACCGCTTCCATGAGACGAACAACACTCACACCACCGCCTGAGCGACACGAACCCTTAATCACATCATTGCCGTCACGTCCCCACAAAAATACCGGACGTTTGTATTCTTCAGCCAGCTTGTTGGCGGTCAGTCCTACGAGAGCCGGACGCCAGAGGGGATTTCCCATTACCAACACCGCAGGTATATCAGTCATCTCCTTAAGTCGACTATGCACCTCGCGTGTCATCACCGCGACCGCACCCTTGCGCTCGTTATTGAGATGCTCAAGGCGCTCTACGTACCCACCAGCTTCACCCTCGTCTTTGGTTGTGAGAAGATGAAACGCATGTTCTGGTGCATCCATGCGTGAGGCCGCATTCACTCGTGGACCAATAGTGAAACCAATATCCTCTTCAGTGAGATACTGCTGGGGGACACGAGCCGCTTTGAGTAATTGCTGGAGTCCTGGCCGACGAGACTTACGGAGGACTCTCAGTCCGTAATGAGCAAAGATTCGATTCTCACCAATAAGTGGCACCATGTCTGCAATAGTGGCAATACCAACCATATCAAGCCACCATTTTTCCTGTCCTGGCAAGATTCCAAAATCACCGGTGTTAATGAGGGCCTGCACTAACTTAAACACTACTCCAGCACCACAAAGATGGGGGAATGGGTAGTCACCGAGTTTTGGATTAACTATCGCCACAGCTGCAGGTAATGTTTCACCCGGTTCGTGATGGTCAGTCACAATTACATCAACGCCAAGTTTGGCAGCGCGGGTAATCGCGGCGATATCGTTTGTACCACAATCAATCGTAATGATTAATTTGGCTCCCGTTTTGGCGATAGTTTCAACCGCACTGACACTCAGACCAAACCCTTCATAGTGACGATGCGGGATGACGTTCGAAAAATGTGGGTACGCAATTGCCACAAAAAAATCGTGGAGTACTACCGCACCCGGAATCCCATCACAATCATAATCACTAAAGATAACGATTGGTTCCTCGGCTGTTATGGCCGCTTTAATTCGTGCCACCGCCGCACCCATGGTATGCATAAGTTCGGGTGGATGGAGAGTGGTGTAGTCTGGTTGTAAAAAGGCAGCTTGATCTGATAGGGTAGTGAGGCCACGGTGCCTAAGGAGTGACTCACGAAGCGTATCAAGCGAACCATCATGAAGGAGCGTGAACGGAAGAGTCATAAGCTACAACTACACTCAAAATAAACTATATTTAGATACCGCTTCGCTTGACTTTTCATTGAGGATTATTTCGACTGCAAAACATCTGCACGTTTTTAATGATCATTGTTCACTGCAAACTCCACCTCGCTTTTCGCACGAATAATCCGCAATGCCTAAACCATTTATTTTGAGCGGTGTTCATCTATGGTACCATAAAATGCATATGTCGACCGAACCATCAATTTTCACCCGCATTATCAACCGTGAAATCCCGGCGGAAATTATTTATGAAGATGAATATTGTGTGGTAATTCCAGATAAGTTTCCCAGCCAAGTGGGGCAGCTCCTCGTAATTCCTAAAGTGCAGATTGCCTATATTGCTGATCTCGATGAAACTACCTACCAACACACCATGGCTGTAGTGAAACGGTGCATGAAAGCCTTAGACCGAGCACTTGGGACAATTCGTACCTGTGTGGTGATTGAAGGTTTTGAAGTTCCTCATGTTCATGTACGTCTCTATCCTTGCCAGACTGCCGAGCTTAACCTCGATGATCGCCAAGAAGCCAGTGATGCAGACTTAGCAGCTCTCGCTGCTGCGCTGCGGCCACATCTCTCTTAAAACAATAAAACACCTAGGGCCAAAAGCCCAGGTGTTTTATTGTTTTATCCTTCGTAGCCTAAGGCTTTTAGTGCTGGGGTATTCCCTTCCTCAAGGAGAGTCAGCATTGCACCGCCACCAATTGAGACAAAACCAAACTTGTCATTGAGTCCAAGTTCTTCTACCGCAGCAACAGTGTCGCCACCACCAAGGACACTCATAGCACCACTAGTGGCAATGAGCTTTGCTACCGCCTGGGTACTCCCTGGCACACCATTTTCGTAGAGCCCAAGGGGGCCATTCCAGAGAATGGTTTTTGCCGCTTGTATCTCTGGTGCTAGCTGCGCCACGGTCGCCGGACCCATATCAGTGATTTTTTCATCCGCTTGCACATCGTCAACTCGTGCGACTCGTACCCCCCTCACACTTTCGACAATGAGATCAACTGGACGAATCAACTTTGGGTTAGTAAGAAATGGCGCACCGACAAGTGAGACTTCAGATACCAGTGACGTACCTACCTCAAGTCCATCAGCGAGCATAATGTCATTGGCGAGTGCACCGGATACAAAGACTTTGTCATATGAGACCAAGTATTTTTCAACGAGTGGCATCTTCGTTTCAAACTTTGCTCCGCCGATGATGAAGAGAGATGGATGCTCTGGCTGCATCACCTGCTCAATGTGAGTCACTTCTTCGAGCAAGGTAATTCCCGCATACGCTGGAAGGAGAGTTGGAAGAGTTACCATCGACGCATGGTTACGGTGAATATTATCAAAGGCATCGTTTACATAAATATCACCCAGTTTCGCGAGCTCCGCTGCAAAGACACCATCATTGGCAGACTCACCCTCGTGCTGACGAAGATTTTCAAGAATCAAAATGTCACCAGGCGCCATCGCTGCCCGTGCGGTCTCAAGTTCAGAGCTCAGAAGACTACCACCCCACGTACACGGGATAAGGGTGTTCAACGCTTCAAACACTGGCTTTAAGGTATCAGTTTCATCACGACCAATATGGGCAATCAAAATTACTTTTGCTCCTGCTTCGTGCAGATAAGTCAAGGTAGGGAGAGCTCGCTTGAGGCGGTACATGTTCCCGACGACACCATCAATCAAGGGTACGTTGCATGATGAGCGAACAATCACATACCGTCCTTGCACATCCCCTACCTCTGTAATTGATCGCATCATATGAACTAGGTTTATTTAAATACACGCGGAAATAATTTTTTGAAACTCAATGGGCTTCAGGCTCGCGCCGCCGACAAGGAACCCACCTACTGCGCTCTCCTTATACAACTGTGGTGCTGTGTCCCCATTAACTGACCCACCATAGAGGATAGTGACGGCACTCGCTCCACTACGACCACCAATTTTGGTGAGGATCTTTTGGATAAAAAGTTTCATCTCAAGTACATCAGCCGGCGTCGCTGTCGCACCAGTACCAATCGCCCAGATAGGTTCATAAGCAATGACGATTTCTTTGTAGCGGGTAACCGGCACGGTCGCTAGCGCCTTTGTTATCTGCGTTTCAATCTCAGCATAAAAATTCGCCTGCGCATCACGCACGCGTTCCCCCACACAAATCACCGGTCGCATGCGCTGCTTAAGGAGCATCAGGACCGCAGCGTTCACCATATTATCCGTTTCGCCACGAGCTCGACTTTCAGAGTGGCCAACAATCGCATAGTCTACCCCGTATTCTCGGCATTGGGCTGGCGAGACCATACCAGTAAACGCGCCGACCGGACCAGGGTGTACCTGCTGCACACCGAGATGCAGGTTTGATTTTTTTACCACCTTGGCAACCGCACCCGTAAACAGCGTAGGGGGCGCAATCACCACCGTGACACCAGTACTCTTTTTGGTAGCGGTAACAACCGCTTTGGCGAGCGCTACCGCTTCACTTTCCTTCTGTGGGTTCATCTTCCAGTTGCCGATAACTAATGGGTGTTTTTGTGCCATAACCTAATAAGTGTAGCATATTGAGCAATTATATATTCTGTCCCTTTTCTTAGAAGCCGCTAAATCGAGTCAGATTCGAGGCGTTCGAGAAAAATATTTCGAGCCGTACTTTTTGTACGGTGAGGAATATTTTATCGATGAACAACAAAGAAGCTGGCCGATTTAACGGCTTCTAATTGGAGTCGCGCCAATCTCGATATTCATAAACATCCGACGTTTCCGGAATAAACGGCGGTGGACTTTCTACCAAATTGCGGTCGTACGAAGTGTAGCGGTCAACAAAGCCGGAAGTGGTAACCCCACCACTCGTCCATTGTGTACCCACTCGACCATTGGAAACGATAGTTCCGTTGTGGGTTTCAGAATTGCGAATCACAAAAGGATCAAAGGCGCCGGGCAAACCACGATTAACTCCCCCTGAAATACAATTGGCACAGTAGTGATTTCGACCATACCGACCATTTTGAGCAATAAAGATGCCGTTCAAAACCATATCATCAGGCACATTTAGACCAATAAGTACATCTTGTTCGGCAATAGCTAGCAGTCCCGAGGTGGTCGGCGAGGTGTAGGTAATATTATTTGCCAAGATAATTGATGGATTGATGGTTGTTGAAGTAGCAAAACTGGCAGCCAATGTAATTTTTTGCGGAATTGTCCCCTGCAACCAGACCTTGTCTTGCACGACTATGAGCGGACAGCTGTTTGAAATAGCGTACGTACCAACCGAACTAGTGGCGTTAATTACATTTTGTTCGGTCTGCCAACCATTTTCAGTTGTGTACCCCCAATAGGTATGAACACTCGTCACCCGATTGACGGTGACGGTGTTGTTACTATTAAAGCGAATCTGGTACCCAAAGTTGCCGGCTGGTAATTTATCAAGAAAAATACCGTTACTCCGGGCTTTTGTTTCCATTTCGGCCAAATCTACGGTGATACCACCAAAACTAACTGGCGCAGACGGATAATCAAAGAGGCCAGCATTGGCATTTGCGGTGGTGGTAAAGACACCGTTACGGGTAGTGGTTGGGTTACATCCAAAACTCGGTGTACATGACCACGTCGCTTGTCCACTCGTGACGCTCGAGTTGTTTGTACCATCCATACGTACTCCACCATTACTGTGATAGGGACCATTAATAATGCGGTCACTACCGGCCCATACATTACTGTTAATAATGAAGGAGTATTCTGCCACATTTGGTCGTGAGTACCGAGCGGATAGCGTTCTGACTATTGCTGGATTTTTGTAGGTATAGCCACGCGAGGTGATTTGTCTCGACATAACAGTCCCACAGAAAGTAGTACTAGCGAGGGTGAGTTGGTATTCTCCGATTGGACCAAGCTCTGGGTCGCTGTACACTCCAGTTATCGCGGTTGAAGTACTATTTGGATAGTGAGCCAAATACCAACGATAGTAATCAAGACCAGCTTCAGCAATTTGACCTGCTTGCTCAAATTGCATACGCTGCTCAATGAGACGACTCTGGGTCACAATAAACGTCACGAATGACGTGAGAATCACCATAAACACACTCGCAAAAATAAGCACGTAGACCATCAGGAATCCTCGTTGTGCTTGTCGATGTTTCATAATTATAGGTTCTCTTTCAAGTTTCGTGGTGTGGCACTCCCCTGCAACATAAATTCTCCTGGCGAGCGAGCGGGATCGATGTTCACAATAAGATTAATTCGCAGGTAACGAATGTCCGAAATCATCGCGCTTGATGAAGCAATCAAGGAACCAGCCTCATTATAATACCTGAAGGTGGTTTGGCCTTGTGAGAGGTTCTGTACATACTGTGACAGTATCTCAGTGCGAGTTGGTGTAGTAGTACTGTAGACTGGCGGATTGCCTGTTGCTTCATAGGTATCTTTATAGAGTGTCGTGGTGGAAAGTCGATACTCGACATATTCAACACTAAAATCTTTGTCGATATCACTATAAAAACCCATCCGATGGCTTTCTGCTCGGGCGAGAGCAAAGGCACCATTGGCACCTGAAGTCATTTCTCGCGCATCTCGTACCCAAGTCAAAAGACCTCGTCTCGCTACCTCAATCTCGTTGGCTTGTTCTAAGGTGACACTATTGTATTTGTAGATCTGCGTCACTGCATTCATGATTGCAAAGAGGAGTATCGTAAAGAGCGCAATAACAATCAAGGTTTCAACGAGCGTAAACCCTCTCCTTGCAAAACGCAGTTTCATACTCCTCGTATTATAGCGCAACCTCTACCACGGTATCCCCTGATATTAATACAGGATCAATAGTAGCTGTTGTGTACCCAGAAGCTGATACGCTGAGTTGATAATCAGCGGCACTCGTGAGTCCGTCAAAAAATACCTGGCCGCAACCACCGGTTGTTTCAACATCACTACTACCACGAGTTAATGTGACCGTAGCATTACGCAGTGGCATGCCTCCAGCCGTCACTACAACACGAAGACTGTGTGCACTATCAGGGGTAGTTATAAGGGTTAGGGTATTACTGGTATTTGGTGCGACCGCCAAAGGATGAGTGGTGCAGGCTTCTTCAATATCATAACCAGCAATCGTAACTTGGTAGGTGTCCCATTCGACGTTATTGAGAAGTCGCTCACCGTCAGTATCAGTAGTCGTAGAATAATCGTGTTTATAGATAGGAGAAAAATCCAGCTGTGAACCAATTACTTTAGTCCCTCGCCAATTAAACGTGGTGGAAAGTGGGGTCTCGCTCTCTGTGTAGTAGAGTGTGACCGCATCAACTTGCGGAGTTACTGCAGTATTAGAAGTTTCTAGCGACACCCCAATCGTGAGACTGGGATAGGTAGTCGTATCAAGCTGACTAATATCGATAGTATTCCCGACAAAACCAGCACTATTACCTGGCAGATCAGTGTCAGGAATTAAAGAATCTGGTGTCGTACTGGCATACACACGAATGAGTCGTGCGGTCTGAGCCGGAATTGATTCTTGGACTGTAATAGTCTCATAGCGCGCCAGTGAGGACGGGGCTACAGCAGTGAGCATCCCTACCCCATTTGTTTGGTACACTCCAGCGCTTGAAGCCAATTCAAGATTGCCGGCTACTACAGCAACGTTGGTTGATGATGCCAATTCAGAACTCGAGGCAAACGAACGACTGCTTGAGGCCTCAGTGCGATCAGACAGCAATCGCAGCGCAACCGTGCTAAGAGCATCGATCTGTACGTTCACTGTTGAAATATCTGCCGCCAAAAGTGAAATCGGCTGTAAGACTGGATTTGGGATTGAAGTAGTTGCGACATAGGTTTGTTCAGAGGAATAGCCCGCTCGGGTCACAAACACCTGATACCCCGAACCAGCTGGAGCACCACCAAATAATACCGATCCCGTACTGTCAGTGAGTTTTGTGACATCAACAGTTGTTGTTCCCGTTGTATTTAACAGTCGCACTGACGCTCCACCAACCGGCGCCACATTTGCATCGGTGACATTCACCCGAATCGTACCACCACCAACATTAGTCTCGATAGAGCGAGGCACTATGGTCGTCACCAAAACCAAACTTTCTGTCTCTTCATGCATAGTCCAAGTGATTTCAATTTTTGCACGTTTGTAATCTGTCGTAATTGAATTACTGTCACTAGCACCAAGACCATCAGCAGGGTCATCAATGTATTCAATCAAGGTACGTTCAGTAAATTGAAATCCATTAAGGGTCGAGGTACTCACTTGCGGGATATTCCCAGCTGGCAAACCACTAATAGTTCCAACCGCATCATAGGAAAGTGAACGAATATACTCGAGGCGGTCATTAGCCACCGACAAGGCAGACATCCGGGCTCGACTCTCCGCCACAAGCTTAAGCGATGTCTGGATCGTTACAAAGAGTCCACCAATAAAAAGCGCCATAATCGCTGCTACAACCAAAAGTTCAATAAGTGAAAAGCCGCGCAAACGAGAAGTCCGCATGAGTTTATTTAATACTATCACCAATCGAATAAATCGGCGCAATGAGGGCTAGCGCAAAGAAACCAACTCCGGTACCAATCACGACCATGAGGAGTGGCTCGATAATCGTTGAGAGATCTTTGGTTTTTCTTTCCACCTCAATCTCATAAAACTGTGCCAGTTCACCAAGCATCTTAGCAATCGAACCAGTCTCTTCACCAACAAGAATCATTTCACCCACCAGAATCGGATACAAATCGTTGCGTTCAATAAATGTTTCAGATAAGGCAGTTCCCTTCTCAACCCGTTGCGCCGCCTCACGAATAATCTTTTTATAAAAATGATTTTGCACCACTTCTTCAGTAATGGAAAGCGCTTGGATAACATCAACCCCAGAATTGAGGAGCGAGGAGAGAGTGCGAGCAGTACGAGCGGCATTCGTTTCTTTAGCCATCGTACCAATCACTGGAAGCCTGGTCACGAGCCACGAGGTTGCTATCTTACCAGGTTTAGAGCGAATCATATACAGGAGCGCGGTCACAAACCCAATAATTCCCGTTAATGCAAAGACAGTATTCTCTACCATAAAATCACTCGCTGAAATGAGGAATTGAGTGGTCGCAGGTAGCTCAGTCCCCATCTGCTTAAAGATTCCTGTGATTGACGGCAACACAAAAATCATCATGAGAATTGCGATAATAACCATCACTGTAATCACAATTGATGGATAAATCATAGCGCCTTTGATTTTCTTTTTGAGACTCGTGGAGCGCTCCATTTGAATAGCGAGAGTATGAAGTGACTCAGCAAGATTTCCTGCCTCTTCACCGGCTTTAATCATCGCCACATAAAGATCATCAAATACCTTTGGGTGATTATGCAAGGCTTCAAAAAACTGCCCGCCTTTATTGATGCGATCAATAATATCATGCACCGTAGCTTTCAGTTTGGCGTTTTTGGTTTGTCGTTCTATCACCGACAGCGCCCGCGTAACGGTAAGCCCGGCATCAAGCATCGACCCGAGGTTGCGCGTCACCATCACAAGCTCATCTTGCTTCACTTTACCGAGCCAGGCATTAATCTTCTCTATATCAAAACCGCCAAGACCCAATGAAAGACCGCCGGCTTCGGTAACACTCGAGACAGTGTGGCCATTAGTACGTGCAACATCGTACACAGCGTACCGATCGGTCGCAGTAACTATCTCGCGAACTTTCTTGCCGCTACTGTCTTCTCCCTCGTAAATAAACTTACCCATAGATAGAGCTATTCACTAATCACGCGAAGCACTTCTTCAACACTGGTGAGGCCTTTGGCGGCTTTATAAATTCCATCTTCCAGCATAGTGAGCATGCCTTCCTTACGCGCTTGCATCTCAAGCTCATCACTTGTCTTATGGTTCATCACCATATCTTTGATAGCTGGAGACATCTCGAGCACTTCATGAATACCCATACGGCCGTGATACCCGTCTGGGGTAATGCCGTTTTCATGTGGGTGATAAAACGAAATATCATTCCAGGTAGCACCCTCACCCACCACTTTTTCTTCTTTAAGGGTCGCAAGTACCTTGTCGAGGTCAGCATATTTACCAATATCTTCTCGCTCAGCCTTTGAGAGAATGTACGGGACTTTATCATCACAGAGCTTACGAACGAGACGCTGACCAATCGCTACTCGTAGCGTTGATACCAGGAGGAAGGCTTCTGAACCCATATCAATCAATCGTGCAATGGTACCAGCCGCACTGTTGGTGTGGACAGTCGCGAGCACGAGGTGACCGGTCAAAGCCGCATTAATGGCCAAGGAGACTGTCTCTTCATCACGAATTTCCCCTACCATAATGATATCAGGGTCCTGACGCATGAGGGAGCGCAGTCCCGCCGCAAAGGTAAAGCCAATCTCCGGTTTGACCTGGGTTTGGTTCACTCTTGCCATCTGGTATTCAATTGGGTCTTCAATCGTGGAGATGTTTACCTCCGGTGTATTGAGAAGGTCGAGAACCGTGTAAAGCGTCGTTGATTTACCCGAACCAGTAGGACCAGTGACGAGGATAATACCAGTAGTAGCGCGAGTGGCGCGGTGAATACGCTCAAGCGTTGAACCGTGAAAACCAATTCCTTCGAGCGAAAAACCGGTGCGATTCTCGCGCAAAAGACGCATGACGATCTTCTCACCGTAAAATACCGGCAATATCGATACACGAAAAGCTACTTTCTGCCCATCCATCTCCATCTTAAAGCGACCATCTTGGGGAAGACGCTTTTGATCGAGTTTGAGGTTCGAGAGCACCTTGATACGAGCAACGATAGTCCCTGAAGCGATCTTCGGTAGCTTCATGGCGTCGTTTAAGATACCGTCGATACGGTAACGGACGAGCACCTCATTCTCCATTGGTTCAATATGGATATCAGACGCGCCCTGAATAATAGCGTGTCGTAAAAGGGTATCGACAATACGTACAACCGGCAAATCTTCGGCCATCTTTTTGAGGTCTGCTTCAGATACCTCTTCCCCATCTACTTCACTAACGACCGTTAGAGACGACGCGTCTTTCATGATGAGGTCACCAAACTCGTCTTTGAGGGTCTTTTGGTACTGGCGGAGTGCCCCCCGCATTGATTCGGTATCGGTGAGGCGTGGAAGAATCTTTAATCCTACCTTCTTTTTGATGAAGTCAATCGCTGGCAGGTCAGCGGTATCAAGCATCGCGACTTCAAGCGCAGTTGCCGTCTTTTTGTAGGCAATAATATTATGGGTACGAGCTACCGGTTCAGGAATTAAAGAGAGGATGTCAAACTCGATTTTAAGGTCTTTGAGTGACACAAACGGCACCCCGAGGATGTATGACTCCACGCGACGCATGTCGTCTTCGGTCAGGTACCCACCCGCAATCAGGGTGTGGGCCAAGGGTTTGTCTTCAGAGCGGGCAGCTTTTTCGGCCGCACTCATATCAGCCTTCGAAACTAAGTTCGAATCGAGGATGAAGCGTTTGAGCTGGTCATCTAAAATACGCATATATAAGAAACCACACGAAACGAGCACAAAGAGCTTTTCGTTTCTTCATTATACACGCCACGCACCCACTCTTGCCGCGCCTGTCCACGTCTTTACCCACCACTTTGACACCCTAACTATCTTCCGCTATAGTAGTTGGGACTTATGCGCGGGCCTTTGGCAAAAAGCGTAAGACAAAAGCACCAAAGTTGGTGCTTTTGTAGCTTTTTGAGCCAGAGCGATGTTTTTCTTTTCATAAGAAAGAAAAACCGCGAGGCCGGGGAGGAAGTTCTTACTAGAATTGGAGCTTGCGAACAATTATAGTTAGAAACTTGACCCCGCGCTTCTTGTCACCTGTTACAGATTAATTCATTGTTAACTGGGGAATACCCCACCACAACTACATATATATGTTTGACCTTAAAGTAATTCACAGCGTGCTCGGTGAGCTCGAAGAAGAACGTGGCATTCCACGTGAAAAAATGATTGATGCTATTGAACAAGCCCTTGCTACCGCCTACAAAAAAGAGTTTGGTAAGCGTGGCCAGATTGTGACCTGTCGGTTTGATCTCGCTTCAGGTGATACTATCTTTAACCAAGTAAAAATCGTCGTTGACGAAAGTATGATCCGTACCGACGAACCAGTCGAAGGTGAGGAGGAAGCAGACGGAGATATCATTGTTGATGGTGAAATCAAGAAAGTGCGTTTTGATGAAGAAAAGCACATCATGATTGATACCGCCCGTATGATTAAGCGTGACGTTAAACTCGGTGAAGAACTCGTCTTCCCACTTGAATCAAAGGATGACTTTGGTCGTATAGCTGCCCAAACTGCCAAGCAAGTGATTGTCCAGAAAATTCGTGAAGCTGAAAAGGAATCAGCCTTGGCTGAATTTGGTCAGAAGGCTGGTGACATCGTCATGGGGCATGTCCAGCGTTTTGAACGCGGCAACCTCTACATCGACCTTGGTCGCATTACTGCGGTGATGCCATACGATGAGCAGATTCCTGGTGAACGTTTCAAACCAGGAGAGCGTATTCGTGCTCTCCTCCTCGCTGTTGAAGAAACTCCACGTGGTATCTTCCTCAAGCTCTCACGAGCGCATGGTGATTTCCTTGCGGGACTCTTTGCGATTGAAGTACCAGAGCTCCAGAGTGGCGCTGTCGAAGTAAAGTCGATCGCTCGTGAAGCCGGTGCACGTTCAAAGATTGCGGTATATGCGACAGATAGTCATATTGACCCGGTTGGTTCAATGGTTGGTCAGCGTGGAGCCCGCGTCTCAACCGTAATGAGTGAACTTGGTGGCGAAAAAATCGACATCATCGAGTGGTCAGCAGATGCCGCCACCTTCATCGAAGATGCGCTCTCACCAGCCCGTGTCATGAACGTCAGTATTATTGCTGAACCAAATGCTGAAACCGGTGACCGTGGACACGCGGTGGTTGAAGTAGCTGGCGACCAGCAGTCTCTCGCGATTGGTCGCGGTGGACAAAACGTACGTTTGGCAGCCAAGCTCACAGGTTGGAAAATTGATATTGTCTCTGCCCAGAGTGGTGAAGCTTTGGCTGAAGCCAACGATAAGGGTGAAACAGTAATCGAAGCCCCAGCCACCGAACCAGCTGGTCTTGAGGTAGATGACCTCGAAGCTGAAGACGGTATGACAAATGAACCGCTTGGCGTCGAAGATGATGCCGCTACTGGTGACCGCGACGTGGTAACTACTGATGATGAGGCAGACGAAGTAGATACACCCGAAGAAGCGGAAGCTACTATTGAAGGAGAGATTAAATAAAAGATGGAACCTAAAAACTCCTCGGGCTCATGAGCCCGAGGAGTTTTTACTTCTTGCATCCTACGCTGCCCTAGTCTACACTACAATTCTTAATCAATAACCATTTTTACTTTATGGTACACGTATTTGGACATCTCTCACCAGACACTGACGCAACGTGTTCGGCATTAATTTGGGCCTGGTATTTGAACACGCACACGGCGACTCCAGCTACCCCATTTGTGCTTGGCGAGCTTAATAGTGAAACGAGTTTTGTACTCAATCGCTTTGGGATTACTACCCCTGAACTCCTCCCTACTCTCAGTGCCGGCACTGAAGTGGTTGTGGTGGACACCAATAACCCACAGGAACTCCCCGAGAACATTAATGAGCTTACCCTCCTTGGACTTATTGATCATCACAAGCTTGTTGGTGGGCTTGAGACAAGTGCCCCAACTCATATCACTATCCGTCCGCTCGCCTGTACCGCGACTGTTATGTACGACCTCATCACCGCCGAAGGTCATACGATTCCGGCAGATATCGCTGGCCTTATGCTCTCGGCTATTCTCTCAGATACGCTAGGCTTTCGCTCACCAACCACTACCCCACACGATAAGGATGTAGCGGAAAAGCTCGCAGCAATTCTCGACATCGATATGTATACCCACGCTGACGAAATGTTCGCGGCCAAGTCTGATATTTCAGGCTTTAGTGATAGTGGTCTTGTAAAACTTGATAGTAAGAAGTACGAAGTTGGTGATAAGAACTTCCGCGTCTCAGTAGTCGAGACCACGAACCCAGCGACCGTCCTTGCTCGTCAGGCGGGTATTATTGAAGCTATCAAATCCTGTATTACCGAAGAAGGTGATATTGATGATGTACTCTTCTTTATCGTCGATATCCTCAAAGAAGAAGCGACCGTCCTCACCTATAGCGACCTGACAAAGCAGGTCATCGCTGCCTCATTTGGTGTCGCTACTACAGGAGATACCGAAGTGCTTCCGGGGGTGGTGTCGCGGAAGAAGCAGATACTCCCTGCTCTCAAACTCTAATACACTAAATATGTGTATAGCCCCGCGGCGTCATAGACGCCGCGGGGCTATACTTAGCCTATCTATGAAATATGTATTGTTCATCTGCAGCTTTTTAACAGTGGTTGGTCTACTGCCGAGTCAGATCTTGGCACAAAGTACCTCCACCGCGACCAGCAGTGCTTCTGGTACAACACCCGTAGTAGAAACCCCGGCACCAACTAATCGACTAGTGATTGAACCCCGTGCTCTAAATGCGGCGGCCCAAACCCGCCTCACCAATCTCGCTGCGAACGTCAGTAATCGTCTTGATGCCTACGTCCGTCGCATCACCAATGTAACCGACCGACTCGAGTCACGAGCTAACAAGATGGCCGAAAACGGTCTTGATGTGACAGCTGCCCGAGCCAAAATTGCCGAAGCGAGAACCGAACTAGAAAAAGCGCGTCAGAGTCTCATAAATATTGATTCCGCAGTGAATAATTTTGTCAGAAGTGAAAACCCTCGCACCTACTGGCAGCAAGTAAAAGCCACCTACATAAATGCTCGCGATGCCATCAAAGCCGCCCACCGCGCTACCGTGGGAACCCTTCTCTTACTCAAGACTGCTTCCACTCCGGCACCCACAGCCTCGAGCACCACATCAAGCACTAATGACGTAGAATAATCGTATATGAATCCAACAACTAACAATCAACCAGTCAACGAGCCAAACTTCGAAGGTGAGGAGATGAAAATCCCTCCTTCAATGAAGGCAGTTACCCCTGAACAGAACAACACATCTTTAGTTAGCGGCCCAATTTTGATTTTACTCTTTGCGATTTTACTCGCGCTCCTTGGTGGTATCTATTACTGGTACACCATTCTCATGAGTGAGCCGATTGCAATCCCCGCCACCAGACCAACGGCCGAAATGAACAATGAACCCGAGAGTACCACGGCTGAAGCTCGTACTAGTGCCACCGATGTCGTGAGTACTTCAGACGAACTTGATGCTATCCAAGCCGATATCGAAAGTACTCGGTTTGATGATATTGATGATGGTTTCACTGCCGTCGAAAATGAACTGGGTGGCGCCCTTGAAGCAACCGACACCCAACCCGCACAATAAGATCTCGAAGACCAAACCGCGACAGCCCCAGCTGCCGCGGTTGTCTTTTACCTCCTCTTATTCTACAATCAAGACTGTAGCCCCCTGAGGCTACGCCAATGAGGGAGACGCCTATGCTGGGTCACGTCGCTTTCGCCGCCGGTCACTGAGCGCGGCCGTCCGCTCGCCAACACCGGCATCCCCCGTCGCGAGCACCCCAAAGCTCCGACTAATTTTCCTCTAACCGAGAGACCTCCTTATGCCAGCGGCATGACAGGGTCTCTCACCCAACCCACTGTGTCCAATCTGGATGCAGTTTTTTATTTGCAATAACACATTTTCACCAGCTTGCTTTTTGGCCTAAGACGGGTACACTAGCGCGTACTATGGCACACACACATCACCATCATAATATTGATTTTAAAAAGGCTTTTACCGTGACCACCGAAGCTGGTAGTCAGGTCACTATTGCGGGCGAAATCCCCTGGGAAGAGCTGGTCGCTGAACGCAGTGAAGCGATTAAAAAGCTTGGTGCAAACGTTGTTATCGACGGCTTTCGCCCTGGCCACGTACCTGAAGCCATGCTCGTAAAGCGTATTGGTGAAATGAATATTCTCATGGAAATGGCCGAACGTGTCATTGCCCACATGTACCCACATATCGTCGAAGCACACAAGCTTGAGGTTATTGGCTACCCAAAGATTGATATTACAAAAATTGCTCCGGAGAACCCACTTGGTTTTACCGCCACTGTCGCTGTCCTCCCGGCCATCACCCTCCCGGATTACCACTCAATTGCCAAGGAAGCAAATAGTAAAAAAGAATCAGCCGACGTAACTGACGCTGATGTCGACAAGCAGATCGAGGACATCCTTCGCCAAAAAGCCGCCTACGAACGACTCCAAGCTAAAGCGGTAGCGAAGGCCGACGGTGACCTCCCGACTCCAGAGACAGTTGACCCAATTGAAACTGAAGAAGACCTCAAGAAGCTCCCGATTCCAGAACTCACCGACGAAGTAGTCGCCGGACTTGGACAACCAGGTCAATTCACCAGTGTCGCAGACTTCAAGGCCAAGGTTCGTGAACATCTCGAAATTGAAAAGAAGCGTGAGGTCGAAGCGAAGCATCGTGCTCTCATCACCGACACCATCATTGCTGGTACTGAGATGGAACTGCCAGCAGTCCTCCTCGAAAGCGAAATCAATCAGATGTTTGCCCAGATGAGTGAAGACCTCGAGCGAGCCAATCTCAACATGGACGATTACCTGGCTCATATCAAGAAGACCAAAGAAGATCTGAAGGCCGAGTGGACTCCAGCGGCCGAAAAGCGGGCGAAGCTCCAACTGGTGCTGAACGAAATCGCCAAAAAAGAAAACATCACGCCAGACAAGGATCAACTCAAGAGTCAGGTGGACCAGCTTGCCGCCCAGTATAAAGAGGCTGACCCACACCGCATTGCCGTGTATGTAGCGTCTATTATGCAGAATGAGGCTGTAATGAAAATGTTAGAGAACGTCTAAAAGCAACCAATCTACTTTGTTAAAAATAAAAATAGGCCCTCAAAGTACACCTCGTACATCTCGGGCTTATTTTTATTTTTGCCTTGTATCTCGGTCACTTTTAGACGTCCTTGTACATCGTTATAAACTGCGAAAATGAGTAACTCTCCACTCGTAGCAAAGGCCCCAAGCGGGGCCTTTCTGCGTTCAAAATGCGAGCATAAACCAGATAATACCGAGCAGTATCCACCCCCAGAAGAGCGCTGACACCAGTTCACTTTCACTACAGATAATCAAGAATCGCTCAGTAACACCAGCCCGCACATACTGCACATTACCGCGCTGTGTCCACCATATTTCATGATGAAGACTGCAGTGATACACCATGACATTCCCTACCATAAGCTGGCAAAGGATTAGAAATACAATCATCAGTTTTCCTCCGCTATCTGGCTGATAGTATACCAAGTAGTCAAAATTAGGCAATGAATGAGCCGGTGTCGCATAAGGGGGAGTGAAGCCGATTTTGGTCGGACACTCTTTGAAGTAGTCGTAGCGAATTAGCGCTAGTGCCTGACACCATAACGAGATTCCAGGTGCATAAAAAGTGCCAAGCTAGCGTCTATGGGCTTCGCAAAAATTCCTCCAGGAAGAGAGCGATTGCTTCGGTGCCGCTCTTTCTTATTTCCCTACCTTTTGCTAGGATGTGAGAGCGCAGCCAGTTATTGTCCAAACGCGCCAAACTAGCCTTATATTCTATGAAATCTGAAATAAATCCAATTCAAAACAACCTTGTCCCGATGGTGATCGAAAAAACCCAAGGGGGTGAACGAGCGTTTGATATTTTCTCACGTCTCCTTAAGGAACGCATCATCTTCATTACCGGTGGTATTGAAGACCACATGGCGAACCTCGTCGTAGCCCAGCTCCTCTTCCTTGAAGCTGAAGATCCAAAGAAAGACATCTTCCTCTACATCAACTCACCAGGCGGTAGTGTAACCGCCGGTCTCTCGATTATCGACACCATGCACCATATCAAGCCTGACGTAGCAACAGTTTGTGTGGGTATGGCCGCTTCGATGGGTTCACTCATTCTCTCACAAGGTGCCAAGGGTAAGCGAGCGATTCTCCCGAACGCCGAAGTAATGATCCACCAGCCATCAGGTGGTGCATACGGTCAGGCGTCAGACATTGATATAACCGCAAAGCATATCATGAAGACCCGTGACCGCCTCAACAAGATGCTTGCCCGCGCCACTGGTCAGAAGCTCCAGCAGATTGAAAAGGACGTAGACCGCGACTACTTCATGGATGCGGAGGAGGCGATGAAATATGGCATCGTTGACAAAGTTTTTAAATAAACTTTGTCAACGATGAGGCGCAGCGATGTGAGAAACCCCTTTCCTAGGGTGACGAACCAGCGAGCCCGGGGTGAGAAATGGGATGGGACCCATTTCGCAAGACCTTTTGAGAAATCTTTGATTTCCAAAAGGTATACTGCTCCTGTAAGGAGGAAGTCCTTACTAGAATTGGAGCGAAGTGAACAGTTATAGTTAAAAACTTGACTCTTGTAGATAAAGTTTTCTTATAAACTTTATCTACTTGGAGTAGTAAAAGCGGGAGCGACCATTAGTCGTTCCCACTTTACGTTCCAACATTTTTCTGGTACTGTAAAGACACGACCGCACCGCTAGATTTGACCGCCTCACCACCCTTTTACTGAACTTAGTCCCCGAAATATGCCATTAATAACTCTGATTCTGGCCATTGCTGCTGGAGTCGTTGTTGGCGCCGCAGCTGGATATTATCTCCGTTACCTAGTCGCCTTAGGAAAAAAAACTTCGATAGAGCTCTCCATCAAAGAAAAGCTTGTCGAAGCTGAAGAAAAAGCTCTTAAGATAGTCGAAAAAGCTGAAGCCAAAGCTGAAGCACTGATTGCCGAAGCAAAAGCTGAAGAAAAAGCTACCGAAGAAAAACTCGATCAAAAAGAATCCCACCTCCAAAAGCGTGAGGAGCTTTTGGATAGTCGGCAGATTGAAATTGATTCGCAAAAAGAATCCTTACGTGCCAAGGTGGAAGAAATTAAGGCAATCAAAACTCGCCTTGATGAACGTAAAGACGAACTTGATGAGCGTCTTGAGAGTATTGCCGGCATTACACGCGAAGAAGCCTTCTTACAAATTGTTGAAAAAGTAGAAAAAGAACGAGCGGCCGACCTTGTCACCCGCCTCCGTAAGATTGAGATGTTCAATAATGAACAATTTGAGGCAAAGGCACAGAATCTCCTCCTCGCCGCCATCCACCGAGTTGGTAACAATATGCCAACGAGTGTCATGACCGCTCACGTAGAGATTCCATCAGATGACATCAAAGGTAAGGTAATTGGTAAGGAGGGTCGCAATGTTCGTGCTTTTGAACGAGCCACCGGGGTGGATGTGCTCGTTGATGAGACACCAGGCTACGTCGTCCTCTCTTCTTTTGATCCAATTCGTCGCGAGATTGCCCGTGTGGCGATGGAAGCACTCGTAAAAGACGGGCGTATCCAGCCTGCGAAGATTGAAGAATGTGTTGAGACTGCACGCAAAGAAGTCTCACAAACCGTCCGTAAGATGGGTGAGAAGGCCTGCTATGATGCCGGGGTACCCAACCTCCATCCTGACCTCGTCGCCATCCTCGGTCGCCTCCACTTCCGTACCAGTTATGGCCAGAATGTCTTGTGGCATTCGGTCGAGATGGCTAATATGGCTGCGATAATCGCTGAGGAAGTAGGTGCTGATGTGGCGGTCGCTCGCGCGGGTGCACTCCTCCATGATATCGGCAAGACCGTTAGTCACGAAGTGGCTGGTACCCACGTCGAAATCGGTATCCGTATCTTACAGAAGTACGGCGTGGATGAGGCAGTTATCCTCGCGATGCGCGCCCACCACGAGGAATATCCATACGAAACGCCCGAATCTATCATTGTGCAGGTCTGTGATGCCGTATCAGGTGCTCGTCCCGGTGCGCGTCGAGATTCAATCGAAAATTACATTAAGCGTCTCGCTGACCTCGAAGCCATTGCCACCACACTTGAGGGCGTGGACAAAGCTTTTGCCATTGCCGCTGGTCGAGAGATTCGTGTCCTCGTGAATCCAACCACGCTGAATGATTTTCAAACCCATGCGCTCGCGCGCACGATTGCGACCACTATTGAAGCGAAGCTCCGCTATCCGGGTGAGATTAAGGTCCACGTCATCCGTGAGACACGCGTCGTCTCCTACGCTCGCTAAATCACATAAGCTGCCCAGCCTTTTGGTAAGGCAGCTTATGTTATACCCACCTCCCTATCGCAGTGTGATTAAAACAGGCGTACGCTAAATGCAGGAGGAGATGTTCATGAATCTCGGAAGACTAATGCTCGATTGGACTTTGTTCTACGAGAAACAGATGGAAGGTCTTGGACTGCTCTCGCTAGTCCAAGACACAACCATCTGGTGGAAGCTTGGTGCGATGACGCTCGAACGCACCCTACGGCCACAGAGCAACTGATGCCGGCGGTACACCAACCGCCGGCTTCGCCATTTTATTTGTCGATTGATTCAGCCACCAAAAAGGTAGTTTTGTTTATTTGCGCGTCTTGAATTGATGATGCGAGTATAGAAAGTCCATAGACATCTCCCGCACGACGAGACGCAATCACGGCGGTGGTTTTTGACAGCACGCCACTTGCGAGATCAGCTGCCGCCGCTGCCGTGTCTTTGTACGGCATTACCTCAGCTTCTATCCATTCTCGCTCGAGATATCCCCGACATTGCTTGAGGGCCTGATCGTGAGAAACGATAGTCGTCACCATATCTTTAGTAACGCCCTCTGCCACCAAGAGCATATGATGAATATCAATAGCAAAAATTGTTTCAATTACACATTGGTATTTAGCGAGTGCATGCATCGCTTCGATGACGAGCCCGCCGTTATTATTCATCACCGGAAATATGGCTTTATCAATAGCTTTTTCGGCTAGTGCACCAAGTACGGCGTCGGCGGTCACGAGTGGCACAATCGTACTATCGAACAACCCTTCCTGATTACGATAATGCTCTCCGGCCTGTTCCGAAAAGCTCCCCACCGCTCCCATGACACCAATTTTTATCATCTTGGTATGGTACCACAGGCAGTTTGGTGACCAATATTAGAACACACTTTTGCCTCAAGAGAAGTGTTGGCGCAAAAATATCCTTACTATATAATGATGGTAAGCCAACATTTCGGCAGCGCGGCTCGGCGTCAACATGAGCAGACAAATATTACACGTACAAAATAATTTTCCGTACTATGAACAAAGCAGATATCATCGCAAAGGTGCACGAAGTTCTCGGTTCTACTAAGGCCGACGCAGAACGTGCAGTAGACACTGTTTTTGGCAGTATCGAGGCTGCTCTTAAGGATGGTGATCAGGTATCAGTTGCTGGTTTCGGTATTTTCGAAGCAAAGAAGCGTGCTGCCCGCGAAGCACGTAACCCACGCACTGGTGAAACCGTAAAGGTTCCAGCTATGCGCGCTCCAAAGTTCCGCGCTGCCAAGGCTCTCAAGGATTCTGTAAAGTAATCAAAGAGTCAAAAAAAAATCGCATCACGTAGTGATGCGATTTTTGTTTTACCCATAGTTATGAAGATGTCTATCCCCCACTAATCCCCATACATATCCTCTCGCGTCAATATTTACTCTATGATAAAATATTTGTGTAGCGGAGGTAATAACGCTATGGAAGTAGTAAAAGAGTGGATCTTCACTATTTCCCATCACAAAACAAAAACGCCCTTCAGCCGGGCGTTTTTGTTTTGTGCTAGAATACACACCTATGGCTCACAATAATTACTATTTAGATCTTTGCGTTGATACCTTTGTAGTTAATGATAATGCCGTTTTACTTCGACTTCACGATAAATACCATCATTGGAATGCTCCTGGAGGCCATGTTGATGCGAACGAAGATCTTAATGAAGCAGCAAAACGTGAAGTCCTAGAAGAAGTAGGTCTTGAAGTAGAACTAGTACCGCCACATGGATGGATAAAAATGGATACTGATTTTAATCAGGACTTAGTACCACCTCATTTTATAAACCGTCACCGTATTAACGATGTCCATGAACATTCCGCTTGTGTGTTTTTTGCGGTATCTAAATCTCGAGATATTGACCCCCAATCTGAAGAAGATAAATTGAGTCAATCTCCATGCGTTTGGGTAACACTATCCGAATTAGAAGAAATGCACAAAAATGATGGTCGACTCCGATACGATACATATCGGTATGCTAAAGCAGCCCTTTTACTAATTGGAGATGGAAGTTAATACCCGTATTCCGAATACATCACATCTTTAAGGTAATTTTGTAAAGCAACTTGAACATAATCCACCATATTTGCTGGTAAATTATCCAATGGAAACCAGCTAGGGGGTCATCACATTAAATCAGCAAAATCTTTTTTCTTTTCTACCCTAACTGATTCTGCATCCTTAATTGCATTTGCTGTAATTCCTTGAGCTTTGCATAGTTACCAAAAAAATCGTATGTAACCATCGTGAGTGTATGAATTGAGACTGGGTCAGAATCTCTAAAATATATAAATGTATTGCAGCCTCAAGTTGCCTTTTCGCAGCATCGATTTTAGAAATAAAAATGATTGGTGCTCCTTTAGGCGTTTCCATATTTTTATTATAACTGGATGAGAAGAATCGGTCACTCTCATGGCTCTATTATTCGCAAGCTCATAATCTAGCTCATTCGCTCGGTTCTTACAGAACCTGTCCACTCATTCGCTTATTTGTTTCGCATGGCTCACAAATATGCTGAATGAGTCTTGCGAAATGGGTCCCAGCCCATTTCTCACCCCACTCGCGTCACCCAATCCTCATTTCATTCCGGTCGGGTCCCCGACGCTTCGGTTCGATTCTTCACGAAAAGTGTCCCACACCTTTCTTCACTCCGCACAGCAATGTTGTCCGGGGATCCAAGTCCTTTTTCTGCCGCACCTCCCACTAGGTTGGCACACCGTCCATTCACTATGGGTGCTAGGGGAGAGCTGACGATCTGACCGGCTGATGGAGCCGTTCTAACATGCAGCACGTTACGGGGAACTTGCAGGCAGCACTACGGTGCGTGAGTCCTTCCCCCAACAGGGCCGTTCGCTCACGCGAACGGCTTATTACTTTGTCTGGGCGAGAAGAATCGGTCAGGAGTCGACTATTTTTATACTCGTTTCACTCGTTAAAAATATGTCGCTCACGACCCTGCCTCGCCTCTCTCTTTTTCCGCTTCGCTCCAAAATTCACATGAGGCTCCGGCTTTCGATTCTTCTCACCCGCTACAAACGGCAACGGCCTAGAAACTTTCGTTTCTGGGCCGGCCGATTTGTGCGGGCGAGAAGAATCGAACTCCCATCTACTGGTTGGAAGCCAGTCATTTTACCACTAAACTACGCCCGCAATATTTTGTTGTTTTGTTTTAAAAGAGGTTTGGTGTCTGGCTTTATTTTGGAAGCCAGTTTTTCGGAAGTATCCAATACTTCCTCAATACCACTAAACTACGCCCGCTTTTAAATTGTCATTCTTTTGCTACGTCAGGCAGTATACAGAATTTAGACCATAATATCAACCTAGTAACAGATCCATATAAGCTGTGATTTTCCTCGAAAGCGCTGTGCCAAAAGCACTATTCCCCTTTGCTCCAACCGTCAGATGGAGCGTTCCCCACTCATGTGTGCCGGCTCGTTTTTTGTCTTTTCCCTGCCTTCTATCGATACAAGGTGGTTGAAATTGGCCGGCCGGTATGTGGGTATGATTCGACCAATATTCTTGGGCTTTTTTGAAGTCCGTCGTAGGATACGCATGGATTCTTGCTTTGACATGAGACAAAGGAACACCAATAACTTCTAACCACCGCAAAAATAAACCAATTACCCGCTCATCACTGTTTACCAACCGCACGATATTTTGAGTTTTACTTCCCTCACCAACATACAGAGCTATACCAGCCATAAAAATATCTCGCTTAGATAGTTTGCCAATTTCTTTTTGAGCAATTTGTTTGGCAGTGTTGATTCTTGAAACCTTTTGCCGGTGTTTGGTCTCGGCTGATTTTCGTTGCGCTTGTTTCTTTTCCTTTTGCGTGTAGACATTTGGAGTATATGGCACAGTAGCAAGATGATACGACAACGTACTTTTGGCCAATCCGGTCTTCTCGTGAATATACCGATAGGAATACCCTGCTTGCCGTAACTCAATAGCTTTTTGCTTAGCGTTCATATCGATATTATATCATGTGCAATCCATCATATTTTGTATGTTCTATTTAGAGCATGATGGTATACTACCCCTATGCAGTTCATTATTGATATTTTGGTGGCCGGACTCATGGCCTACCTCTCTTTTACTAACTATCTCGCGGTCGGTATCGAGAAGCTTTTTAGTACCGACGAACCAAAGCCAGCCAAATCCGCACCAGTAGAAGAAGCCAAGACCGACACCGTCAGCACCGAACCAACACGGCTTGAATCCATCTTTGCCCGTATCCCGGACATCCTCAAGCGTAGTGCCGAGTACCAACAGGCTACTGTCATTGAAAGCACTACCGTTGCCCCCACCCCAACCACTAATCCCGAAGCGGCAATCGTGAACATCTACTGTACCTTCGTGACCGAACGGACTATCCGTACCACCACTGGTACCGGCTTTATGGTCAGTGAAGACGGTATCATCCTCACCAATGCGCACGTCGCACAATTCCTCCTCCTTGAAGCCTCTGGTGCACTAGGCGAAAGTACCTGTACCATCCGTACCGGATCGCCAGCCTCTCCACGCTACGTGGCCGAGCTCCTCTATATTCCACCGGCATGGGTTGCGGAGCACGCATCTTTGATCGATGCCGCTTCACCCAGTGGTACTGGCGAACGAGACTACGCTCTCTTGCATATCACCAAATCAGTTGATGGTGCACCACTTCCCGCCAAGTTCACCGCCCTCCCCCTCTACGATGGCCAGCTCACTCAGCGATCGATTCGTGGTGAGGTCATTGCGGCCGGCTACCCGGCTGTCTATGCCGCCGGTGACACCGATACAAACCTGCGTACCCGCAGTGCTACCACCTCAGTCTCTGAGCTCTTCACCTTTGGTAAGCAGGATGTGGATGTACTGGCACTCCGCGGTAGTAGTATGGGGCAACAAGGTTCCTCAGGTGGACCAGTGGTTAATGCCGATGGCTACGTAATTGGGATGATTGCTACACGTGGTAATGATGAGAAGGATGGTCCCGGCAGTCTCCGCGCTATCACGATTGATCACATCAACCGGACGATTACCGAAGAAACCAATGCGTCGTTAAACCAACACCTCAGTGGCGATATTACCTCCCGTGCCCGCATCTTTGCAACCACAATGACCCCGTTCCTCACTGAGCTACTGATAGAAGAAATCGGTCAGTAATTGACATAACCATATACAAAAGCGGCTGATCTATAGACCAGCCGCTTTTGTATTGACTAAGTATTATTCACTAAGGGGAGTATCGATAATCACGTCTCGTGTACCGGTTGCACTATTGATTAAACCATCGGTTGTCGTCGCAGTACTTGAAGCATCAACATCGAGTGTCATCATCGCAGTATCAGGATTGAGATTCGTGAATGAAGCGAGACTCATAATTGAACGAGTGTAATCACGGGCTTCAAAAGCTGAAGCTTTGGCCACCTCTACATCGGTATCAAGTGAAGTTGAGGCCGTGAGGAGAAGGGTCTTGATTTGTGGGATAGTCAGGGTGACCTTATCACTAATACCCACATCAGTAACCGCTGGGAGAGTCTCTTCAATCTTTGTAAGGGCCGTCTCTGCTTCATTGTACGCATTAATCGCCAGAGCTCGCTCTTCTTCTGGGGTGAGCACTATTGGGACGAAGCTTTCAATTGCGAGTGATGAACGAACATCAATATCAGTCATGAACGTAATCACTACCTGCATATCACGCCAGGTTTGGGTCAGGAATTCCTGTCCACGAACTGCATCTTCGGTATACATAATGGTACCTTGAACAATCTTCCGCTCCACATCACCAATACGACGTTCGAGATCGGCATATTCCTGTTCGTTGACATTGTCTTTGATACTAAGGAGGAGCTCACGACCCCGAGTAGTCTCTTGTTCAAGCTTGGCGACGAGGCGTTCGTAGGATACACCATCTGATGAAACCTGCTCAACATGCGCCTGCGCTTCATCAAGAGCCATCGCAATAGCGACGGTAGACATACCTTTGGTGGTACTGGCAGTATCACCAGCGCGGAGCGCGGCTGATTGGACATCAAGAACTGAAACAAGGGTAAGTTCCGCAAGAGCAGCGGCATCAGCATCGATACTTCGCAGGGTAGCAATTTGACCAGCGGCTGCTACTTGATGTTCGTTTACCGCCGCAATCACACCCGCTTCAATTTCTGGCGTAAGCTTCCCTTCTTTGGCCAAGAGCCGAGCTTCGGAGATGCGACGTTCGAGTCGCTTCGTTTCCCAAGCCACTTTTTCATAACCACCAGAGGTGAGACTAGCGCGCACTTCCTCATTTACGCGCACCTTCATCGGATAGAGGACATCACCAGGCACGGCACGTTCAGCGAGGGCTGGTACACCAACAAACACCAGCGCAAAACAACCAAGCACAAGCTGGCGATAGAGACGGGTTGGCATCGCCCACTCAATAAATGGTTCGGTAAACATCGCTCGACGAGATGATGTGGCGGTCTTTGGAGCTGGAGTCGTAATAGGGTGGTACGCCATATACGCAGTGAGTCGATCACGAAGTACGTCCTTCTCCGCCGCTGAAAGACGGATATTGGATGCTTGTTTCTTAAACTGTTCGCTAAATCGTTTCATTGTGTATATTATTTCTTTTTCTTCTTGATTGCCATATCGGGATTATTCCGATTTTCAATCATGTCGCGTAAGAGCTTCAGTCCTCGATGAATGCGGACCGAGACCACGTTTTCACTTTCTTCCACCAGCTCACTGATTTCTTTTGGTCCAAGCCCATCCACAAACCGGAAAAGGAGTACCTCACGGTACACATCAGGCAGGGTCGATACCAGGGTAAACGCCTGCTTCCCATCGAGGGTAGCGGCGAGCGCCTCAGTAGTATCTTCTACCAGATCAGAAAATGAGCCTTCGGTCACCCCCTCTTGGGCCAAAAGGGTATCAAGTGATTGTTCCCGCTGCTTTCGGTACTCATCAATAATGAGATTGTTGAGTACTTTGTACAAAAAAGGGCGGTACTGCTCCACTTCGTGACCATTTTTTATG
This sequence comes from Minisyncoccia bacterium, assembly GCA_046293175.1. Lineage (GTDB taxonomy): Bacteria > Patescibacteriota > Minisyncoccia > Phycocordibacterales > UBA918 > OLB19. The sequence goes on from JBKBPM010000002.1 coordinate 109,465, forward strand.
TATGTCCACACTTTTGTAAACGTGTCGTGAACCAGGTCAATAGCCCGTTCACGGTCGCTTATACGGAGTGCAGCGTGACGAAAAAGAGCGTCGTTGTATTCAGAAAACGCTTCTAAAAAGCGCTCCTCTTGGCTTCCGCTTGTCGATGTGGTTTTTGAACCCGCCATGTGGAAACCATTATATATGTAGACGGCGTCCCTGCCTAATACTTACGGGGAACTAGTGAGTTTTCCACAGGTTCCACATTCAACCACAATGATTGAAATTTGCAAGTATTTTTCGTCTACATTCCTTAAAACCACCCTTTCTTCTGGAAAAACCACACCAAAACAGCGAGGATAACCCCATTGGCCGCCAAGATATAGAAAAAGGCAAACGGCGAATCCTGAAGCGGCAAGTTGATGTTCATTCCGTAAAACGACGCAATCACCAGCGGTACAGTAAGGAGAATGGTAAGGACGGTGAGAATACTCAAAGAATTATTAAGCCGACTGGTCATAATCGCCTCAATGCCCCCGCGCATATTTTGAATAGTCTTGAGGATAGATCGCGCCTGTTCCACCACCTGATTGTTCGCAATGATAATGTCCTCCATATCATCAATATCATCGGCAAAAAGTTGCATGTAGTTTCCTTTTGGTACCTGCTGGAGCCAGGCGTTGGTGGGCACTAGAGCATCCACCATACTATTAAGCCTCGATTCGTATTGCACGAGACGTTCAATCCCCTTCATTCCAATCTTCGTGAGGCGTACGCGCTCCTTTTGCACCGCTTTACGCAGTTTAATCAGTTCACTATCGTAGGCCTGGGTCAGTGCTTCCACCATCAAAATAAATAATTTGGCTTTCTGGGTAGTCACCACCGCCTCTTTACCACACAAAAATCGCTCGAGGAACGGGACGGGACGGAGTGCCATCGTGAGTACAAACGATTCCCCCATGATAATGAGGAGTGGCGCAGTTTCACTATCTTCTTTAATCTCCCGATAAGGGTAGCGGGTAAAGAAATACGTGCCACCATCAGATTTTTCAAGGCGCGGCACCTCAAAGAAGTCCTCAGCATCTTCCATAATATCCTCATCAAGCCCAAAATCAGCCTGCAATTTCTTGATCTCTTCAGTTGTTGGCGATTCAGCATGAACCCACACTCCCGTCCGCACGGCGTCGAGCTTCTTTAGTTCAGTGTCTTTAATCGTGCGAAAATAGTACGTAATCATCACCATCACAATACCCTACTCAACCATTTTTTGAAAGTATATATTTAGCGTATCTCGGTATTCAGGAAATAAGTTTAGATCTTCAACTTGATCAGCATAAATCCACCGCGCTTCACAAACCTCTCCATCATTAAACTACATCTCTGTTTCCTTTGGAATAGTCACTTCGTAGGCAATCATTAGAGCATTCTTCTGTTCACTTCCTTGAAGAAATTGAGTGAGGTGTATAACATTTCCGACAACACCAATAACACCGAGCTCTTCATTAATTTCTCTTACTAAACCTTGCTTCGGATTTTCACCAACATTTAACCTTCCGCCAGGAATTTCCCAAATTTCACGCTTTTCACGAGGATCTCTTACCACCAATACTTTGCCATCACGCAAAATAACTGCTTTTTATGCCACTTTGCCCTCAAAGTGAACTTCTTTCATGTCGGGGAGCCGAGAATCGAACTCGGACCATTCGGTCCCAAACCGAACACACTACCACTATGCTACACCCCGATAGTGGCCAATACTATAGCATATCAATAATAAAATGCGAGGGGTATTATCCGTGGAGTTCGATAAGTACCGCATCAATATTTTTTTCCATTGAGTTGCCGAATGGTAATGAAACATAGCCTCGGGAATCTCATCGGCTAAGGCAAATATTTTTGGTTTACCGTCTTTCTGGGCCAATGTAAGCGCTGCGCCTAGCTCAGCAAACAGCCCAGCCGTCATAATGTGCGAGAAAAATACAAACATCTGCCGCAGTAATACCTTTTAATTGTAGCTCAGCATACTTTCCTGCCTCATGAGGGTGTTCATGGTAAGACTTCACCATAGGAAGAACAGTCCGGTCATGAGTTATTTCGTGCCCGCGGTCACGCAAACAACTGCGTAACACGGACTATCTCAGTAAAATTTGAGGACCGACCAGAAACAAAACATTTCATATCACTAATCTAACATACATGTTACATGTGAAACTAATTATTATGGCACCAAAGCCATCTTTAGTACCTCAAGACAACTTGTAACGGTCTTAAAACGACCATTAGCTACCTCACTTCCCTTTGCGCCCGGCCGTGCTATGCGAATCGCCTGGCCAGTGGTTATCTCCGCTACAAAAGCTTTCAAATGCTCAATGGTGACATCAATAAATACCACCTTTTCACATGAAACGCCCAAATCAAGGTAATTCTTAATGGTTTTGGCCTTACTTCCCTGTTCCACGTAGAACGTTTGATCAAAATAAGGCTCTAAACCAGAGAGTTTAAACTTACATTCCTGGACACTCCGACAACCAAACGTCACTAAGTAGCAATTAAAACCCGCTTCTCGGACGTTCCATATGAAACTAAGTAGATCAGGATAGAGAAACCGCGAGAAGTCAGCACCGATATTCCCCCGCCATAATGCCTTGTATATAAGTCAGTTCCAAAGAATTATAAAATCGTTCGGTATCAAACAGTGTCCGATCAAAATCCAGGAAGATATGCTTCATTTCCCATTAAAACTGGGAAAACGATCCGAATGTTGCACATGAAACTACGCAACAATGATATTCTCAATGATTTTTATGGTCGAAAATGTTTCACGTGGTACAACTCGGACCGCTACTACATCAATTTGCCAGTCTCCATCGTACTTTTGCTCCATAAGCCAGCTTTCTATAGCTCGTGATAGTTTCTTGAGCTTAAACGGATGAACATTCTCCTCTGGCCGCCAAGTTCCATATGAAACGGCGTTTTTTAGATCCTGCTTTGTTCGGTATGAAACGGTTTTGACCTCAACAAAGTGAACTTTGTTGTTTTTACTCACAACTACGTCAATTTCACCCCATTTCTTGCGGTAGTTGCGCGCTACTAAGGAAAAACCACGATTAATGAGGTACTGGGCAGCTAATTTTTCACCAATTTGACCGGTTTCTATATGTTCTGGCGTAATTTTGGCTTTTTGTGCCATAGTAGCTATAGTATAACAGGCTAGAATGCTTAAATTGCCCAATTATGCATGTTCTACGTGTAACAGGTGCAAAGTGTGCCACGTGGCACATGTATTTTTTATAAGATATCCACGGCTTTAAGATTATGGCTATATTTTACAAGGGTTTTTGTAAAAGAATCCTGTCTTTGAGACATGTCCTTTATGCACATATTCACGTGGTTATACACTGTTTGAGGAGGGAGGTTGGTGTGCAGAATCGGTCACGAGTCACTAGGCATAATCTTTCGCTTTGCTTAGTGTGGCCAGAGAGAATCGGTCCTTACAGGACCAGTTTTCATGAGTCGGTCACTCTCGTGGCTGGATTATGAATCGTCCTGACGGTCACCATGCTAGATTATTTCACTGTGTTCATAATCTAGCAGGTGCCGCGGGACACGCCTCACTTGTTTTGGCATTAGGAATAGCCAAAACATCGTTCCGGCGTTCGATTCTCTACGCAAAGCATACTAATACTTTGCTCTGGCCGCACATATGAAAAAAGACCCAGGGAAGGGTCTTTTTTCATATGTGCGGCCAGAGAGAATCGAACTCTCGACTAAACCTTGGCAAGGTCTCATTATACCACTTAACCATGGCCGCAATATTAATTTTTCAGCTCTTTCTCAAGCAAAGTAACCCAGTGACTAAGCTTCTTCTTGAGTAAAGTACTGGCGATTATAGTATTTCCGACGCCAAAATGCAACGTCTCTTTCCCAGCTCGACCGGTAATAACCTGGTTTTTGTAGAATTGAGCAGGGGAGAGGGTAGTTTTTTGGCACCAGTGCTTCATACAAGCCACTTCATCAAGATCAGGGTAGAGAAGGAGCCAAAAGCGGATAGAACTCTTGGGTACGCCAAGATAGCCCGTGAGGAAGCGTATAAAGAGCTTGTGGAGTTGTGGGCGACTACCCGAGAGGCGAATGAGGCGCGGGTTCTCTTGGTCTCCAGCGGTCATGTAGAGGGTGAGCCCAGCGACAAATAGTGGGGAAAAACGGTAGTTTTTGAATTCGACCTCAGCTAAGCGGGTGATTTCGGAGTATTGGTGCTTTCGTTCAGCCACTCGCGCTTTATTGATGAGGGCAAGACGCTTGGTGTTCTGTGCTACCGCTTGTTTCTTATTGTCTTTGGCCACCGCTTTGGAGAATGGTTCGTTCTTCAGCCAATTACTCACGGTGCCACGCGAAACACTACAGATCTTCGCGATTTCGGTATAGGTAAAGCCACGCCGGCGAAAGACGAGGGCTTGTTCATAGGCTTCAGGCTTGTACGAACGTACTTTTGACATTATAAAAGTTGTCTATAGTATACTGTAGCCAGTGTTCATTTCTAGCGCAAAACAATACCGGCAGGGGATACCGGTTGTGTTTACTCCTTTGATCTTAAGAATCGCCGTCGATTTCTTCTTTCTTACAGAAACAGTCCACTCATTGGGTATTTTATTTCGTTCCTCATAAAATATCTCATTCGCCCGACCCGGACTGTTCCGGCCCTAAAGGGAACCCCGGAACAGTCTTTCGAGTCCCTCCGGGGGCGACATGGACTCGGTCACGCTCATGGATATTTTATTTCGTTCCTCATAAAATATCTCATTCGCCCGACCCGGACTGTTCCGGCCCTAAAGGGAACCCCGGAACAGTCTTTCGAGTCCCTCCGGGGGCGACATGGACTCGGTCACGCTCATGGATATTTTATTTCGTTCCTCATAAAATATCTCATTCGCCCGACCCGGACTGTTCCGGCCCTAAAGGGAACCCCGGAACAGTCTTTCGAGTCCCTCCGGGGGCGACAAACGGCAACGGCCCAAATGCTTGCGCATTTGGGCCGGCCGTTTGTGCACCCGGAGGGACTCGAACCCCCGACGACTGTTCCGAAGACAGTAATGATATCCACTTCACCACGGGTGCAATGACTGGCAGTGTACTACTCTTTGACCCAAAACTCAATTAGCGAAGATTGAAATGCTTTAAGATGGCATTAAAGACGATGAGTCCGTCGCTTTCGCTATGGTATTTCTCTAGGTGAAAGATGGTGCCAATTTGTGGCTTACTTTCGTGGCCAAACATCAGGATACCGCGCGCAGAAGGGATGATGGGGTAAAGTGGTGACGCCACCGCTTCAATAATCCACTGATGGCCTTCGTAAAGGCAAAGGAGCGGCGGTAAACCAAAAGAGTTTTCTGGTACGACATTGGCGAAAAAGCCTTTCTGTTTATTTTCGGGACCTAGATGATGGAGTTTACCACCATACGCCTCCACAATCAGTTCAGCGCCATAACAAATACCAAGAATTGGCTTAGTCTGCTCAGGTATCCAGGCGAGGATAGCTTCTAATTCAGTGCGAAAGTAGGGGATGGGGTGATGGTTGCTGCCGGTGAGCACAATGAGATCATGGGTGGCTTGCGGATAGAGCTCGGCTACTGTTGTAAAGGGCACCACCTCAACAGCATCGTCAGTGAACAATGCCACGACATTCTTTGGATATCGAACACCGTTATTAATGATAAGCACGCGCATAGGGAGTTCCCTGCAGTATACCGCGCAAGAGGGCAAATGGGAGACTTTCTGCTACAATAGCCCTATCTATGATTCAGTCGACTGATATTCCACTTGAGGTCCGCGCGGTCGCTGACAGACTCCGAAGTGCTGGCTATGACGCCTACCTCGTGGGTGGTTGTGTGCGTGATCTTCTCCTCGGGAAGAACCCAAAGGACTGGGATTTTACGACCGATGCCGTGCCAGAGGCAATTATCGCTATATTTCCTGATAGTTTTTGTAACAATGACTACGGGACCGTGGGAGTAAAGACTGGCAGTGAAGACCCGCGCCTCTCAGTAGTCGAAGTCACCCCATACCGCAGTGAAGGGGAATATAGCGACGCCAGACGACCTGATTCTGTCACCTTTGGGGTATCGCTCGAAGAAGACTTGGCCCGCCGGGACTTTACGGTCAATGCCATCGCACTACGGCCGCATGATGTAGCAATTATTGATATCTATGGCGGACTAGAGGATCTCCGCGCCAAGCGTCTCAAAGCGGTCGGGGAACCGGGTGAACGGTTTGCTGAAGATGCGCTCCGTATGATGCGAGCGGTACGACTGGCCGCTGAACTTGATTTCACTATTGATAGTGAAACGATGCAGGGAATTTTTGCCAACCGCGAGCGTCTGGGGCAAATTGCCATCGAACGTATCAGTACCGAGTTTCAAAAGCTTTTGTTGTCTGCCACCCCGATGCAAGGTATTGGTTTCTTAGAAAAACTTGGCCTATTGCCGTATGTTCTCCCCGAAATTGAACCAGCCATTGGCTGCGAGCAGGGAGGTATTCATGAGTATGATGTCTACGAACACCTCTTGCGCACGCTGCAGGCGGCGGCTGATAAGGGCTACGGTATTGAAATGCGTCTCGCAGCACTGCTGCATGATATCGGGAAGCCAGCGACTAGACGAACTGGTGGTAAAAATAAGCTCTACACCTTCTTTGGCCACGAGGTAGTGGGTGCTCGGATGACCAAAGCGATACTAGAACGCCTGAAGATGCCACGCGATATCATCGATACGGTCGAAAATCTTGTGCGTTGGCATATGTTTTTTGCGGACACCGAAGAAATCACTCTGTCAGCCGTCCGTCGCACCATTACCCGAGTAGGGGAAGATCAAATTGAAAATCTCCTTAATCTCCGTGTCTGTGACCGGATTGGTACCGGACGTCCTAAGGAACAGCCGTTTCGCTTCCGTAAATACAAAGCCATGGTGGACGAAGCGTTGCGTGACCCAATATCGGTGAAAATGCTTAAAATGGACGGAACCCGGATTATGGCTTTAACTGGGGAAAAGCCGGGGAAAAGGCTCGGATATATACTGCATGCACTACTGGAAGAAGTGTTGGTAGACCCTAGTAAAAACCGTGAAGAATACCTGGATAACCGCGTAAAAGATTTGATTTTACTTGATGAAACAGCCCTTAAGGCCCTCGGGGACGCTGGTAAAGACAAACTGGCCGAAGAAGAGGCAGCGGCCCTCAAAGAAATCGCCCGCGAGCATAAGGTTGGTTAAACCAAAACATACTAAAATGGGAAAGGCCGGGGTTTCACTCCCGGCCTTTTCTAAACAAAAAGCAAACGGTAGCTTCGGAATTTTGAGGTTATTTTCAAAGCCAGGCGAAGGAAAATGCTATTTTTACGACGGAGGTGTATGTAAACGTTATTTTGGCTCAGGATTTTTGTAGGCAGAAACGAGAGCTGGACTGAAAGGATATTTCGAGCGGGATATGGACATCCAGCGAGAAATATACTGAGGGAAGCACCGTTTCTGGCACAAAAAGACCAGCCAAAATAGAAAAAGGCCTTGGGAGATCGTAAGTCGAAGGAATAGTTTCAACTGCCGATGTCCCAAGGCCTTTCGTCGAGCTTTGTTTGTTTGAGACTAGGTCTCTGTTTGGAGTTACATAGGTGTAATCTGACCAAAAATTAAGCTCTTGTAAAGTGAGAAATCAATGTTACTTGCATATACCAGCGTAAGTCCATCTCAGCCGACCTTCGCTAATCATGTAAGAAGATTTCTCTTTGGTTGGATCTTCTTTTTGTGCGTTAGAATTTTTTTGGAGGTAATTCTTTATTTACAATGTACTCTTTAAGGGGTACCTCCAGGGTTCGAATCGTAATGTCCTTTATGAACCGAACTCTGGAGATTCCTGCTCGCCCTCTCTGGGCCTACATGTATAGTATGTCCTTTATAGATAGTCGTAAAGGACACCATAGTGGATATCTGTGGATTGTGTAAAAAAAATATGTCCTTTATAAAAGATATTCACTTTGTATACTAAAATTACCCTTATAAAACAAGGGTAATTTTAGTACTTCAATGATATTATTGACAATCTTCTGTTATGTATTCTTATTTTCTACTCATTTGACAAGGGTAAGTTGAGCTCAACCGAGACCGGGCAGTGGTCGGAGCCAAATACTAATGGATGAATCTGTGCCCGCTTGAGGAAGGGGAGGAGTTCGGGAGATACCATCACGTAGTCAATCCGCCAACCGACGTTGCGCTCGCGGGCGTCACCCCAGTGTGACCACCAGGTGTAGTGCCCGGTCTCACCTGGATGGAGGTGGCGGAAAGTATCGACAAAGCCGGCCGCGGTCATAGCTTCAAAACCCGCTCGCTCTTCCTTCGTGAAGCCCTTCTTGCCATCGTTTTCCTTCGGACGGGCGAGGTCAAGCTCGGTGTGTGCCACATTAAAGTCGCCGCAGTAGATAACGGGCTTTTCTGCCGCCAACCGTTTCATGTACATAAGAAAGGCTGGGTCCCAGGCTTGGCGCATCGGGATACGCGAGAGGTCATCTTTGGCGTTTGGAGTGTAGACGGTACTAACAAAAAAGCCTTCAAATTCAAGGGTTACTACCCGCCCTTCGGTGGTCGTGTCGCCATAAGAGTCCGACAAGGCAAACTGTGCTGCAATATCAGTCGGCAAACCATAAAACACCGAAACCGGACTTACTTTTGTGAAGATAGCGGTGCCAGAATAGCCTTTCTTTTCAGCACTGTACCAGTATTCCTCATATTCCCCGAGGTCGATGTCGGCCTGTTCGCGCTGTGCCTTGGTTTCCTGCAGGCAAAGAATATCGGGGTCATGTTCAGTCAAAAACCTTTGTAAATCACCTTTTTTGTGAACTGCTCGAATACCATTAACGTTCCAGGAATAGAGTTTCATACGCCCCATAGTAGCACTAATTCAAAACCAGTCATTAGGCGAATATATGTTACTATTTTTGTATGAAACGACACAAGCATGGGATTGATTATTTTATTAAAAACTTAGGCACTATAGTTGGTATTGTCTTGATATGGCGGGGTATTTGGCACGTTTTAGACCAGATTGACATAGCTATAATTGGTGATGAAACACATCTTATTACCGCAATTGGGGGTATTGTTATTGGTTTCCTCATTTTGTACATCCCTGACCGAGATCTAAAAGAAATTGAAAAGCTCTAAAAGACTTGTATTTATCTATACATGTGCTTTAATAGCCATAGCGAAACAAATACCTCCTTGAGGCAAGGACAACGTTGATCAGGTGTAGTGATGTTTTGTTTTAAACAAAAATAAAAAATAATATGACAGGTTCAATTGTACGTAAGACTGATAAAGGCTTCGGCTTTATCAAGCCTGACGACGGTGGAAAAGATGTATTCTTCCACGCACAAAATGTAGTAGACGGATTGTTTGACGAACTCGCAGAAGGTGAAAAGGTTACCTTCGAAATCGAGCAGGGTCCAAAAGGTCCAGCTGCCAAAGACGTTCGCCGCGCATAAGCCACGCGTCACTCACAAAAAGCCGCAGGCCATGGCCTGCGGCTTTTTGTGCATACAGTACATATATAGGTATAGGCTTACGGTATACTGGTGAGGTATGTTCTTCGGACTCTTTTTTGAGTACACGCGTTGGCATTATAGTCGTGCGCTCATTAGCTATGTCCGGATACTCAAAAATTTTTGGTGGTTTACGGTGGCTTACTTTTCGATGCCACTTCTTTTTAAAACCCTCTTTGTACCCTACAAGCGTATGACTGAGACACCAGAACGAACGATTAGTTCTTGGCTTGAAGCGCAGGTTATCAATACTTTGTCTCGACTCGTCGGATTCTGTGTCCGACTCTTTCTCCTCGCTTGCGGATTTTTGGCGCTATGCTTTTTGACGATAGGCGGGATTCTAGGCTATGCCGTCTGGTTGATTGCTCCAATTCTTTCAACGCTCCTCGCTACCTACGGCGGCCTCCTTATCATTGCCAATCTTTTTTAGTATGTCAGTCAACATCAGTAAACACCATGCGGCCGTCATAGAATTTGAGCGCTACTTTTCTCGCCGAAAACAAGACTATTGGCGGGGGAGTGCCTTACTTCTTTTGACCCTAGGTATTGGTCTCTTGTTTGTTGACGGCACCGTGACTGACATTGTTGATGAACAAATTCTCATTGGTGTACTCTGCTTGGTACTCGCCACCTATGTAGATCTATTGGTTCTTCGACTCTTTTCCAATGCCACATATTATGCCGGTTTGTTCTCCACTACTGGTAGCGGCAACTATCAAGAGCATGGCCTTACCTATGATGCAATGGTAGTGCTGAGCGCTGGACAGCACGATCTCACCAAAGCGTTTCTCGAATCTTCGTTTGGACAACATATATATGTACGCGCAGAGCTAAGTGAAGAGGTGGTGAAAGCATGGCTTATAAGTGAGCGCTATCCGGTCAAAGCAGCGGTAGTGAGTCTCTCAGCTGGACGGGCGACTTCACTCATTGATATTGTTCAGGCCATCCTTGCTCACGATATTGCATTTTCGCGCTTTCTAGAACGCCATGGAGTCACCCACGATACTTTACTTGGAGCGGCACACCTGGTGCTTGGTCACTACTACCAAACAAAGCGCCTTGAACGGTGGTGGAGTCGGGATCAACTCAGTCGCCGTGGTTCACTGGGACGTGAATTAACCCTTGGGGCCTGGCGGGAATATGTTCCGTATACTGAACCGGTCGCTATCAATACCGAAACGCCTAACGAGTTTGAGCAGCATTATCTCAATTTTCTTCAAACCATTTTACAATCACGCAGGGATAGCAACATTCTCCTCGTTGCCCCTGATCGTGATTGGAACCGTGTACTCATCGAAAAGCTTCAGCATACATTTGTAACAGGCACCGCCCTTGGCTCTATCAATACTATGAGTGTCATGACGATCAATCATGATTCTCTATTGTTTGAAAATACCACAACAGTGAGCGTTGAGGCAGCCTTACGCAGTATCCTGACTGAAGCCAGTCTGGCCGGCAATATGATACTCGTGCTTCCTGACCTAGAACAAGTAGCGGCACGCTACGCTTCTAAGGGAGTACTATTTACGCACATCCTCGAAGAATTCCTCACGGCCGACCGACTCCATGTCATCATTACAAGCACAACTGAAGCATATCCAGTTATTAAGCGCACCGAGCTTGCCCTCGTTAAGCGTTGCGAGGAAGTAGTGGTCGAGGCGCTAACCGAAGAAACACTTTTGCGTTACCTCACGCATCATATATATAGTATCGAAGCTAAAAACAAAACCGTCTTTAGCTATCACGCGTTGACCGCTATTGCTAAAACGGTTTATACCTATGATGTCCCTCTCGGTGCCCGAGTACAAGAAATAGCCGCTACTATTGCAAAAGAATATTTTGGTCAAGCGCTTATCACTCATGATATGGCAGAACGAAGCCTTGGTACACTCCTCGATTTACCCGTTGGACCACTGACTCAAAACGAACGGGACATTTTGCTTTCCATTGAACGCATTATGCAACAAGAAGTCGTTGGGCAAGACCGAGCAATTCATGCTGTCGGCATTGCACTGCGCCGGATGCGGGCAGCGCTGGTTGATACCAAACGACCACTCGCCTCATTTTTATTCTTAGGTCCAAGTGGCGTCGGAAAAACGGAGACTGCCAAGACGCTGGCCAAAGTATATTTTGGAAATGCTGACGCACTACTACGATTCGATATGTCTGAATTCGCAGACGGTGAAGGATTACCACGACTCATTGGTAGCGAAACAACCTCGAGCCTCCTTGAAGATAAACTCCTTCAGCATCCGCGCGGTCTCATACTCCTTGATGAATTTGAAAAATCTCATCCGGATGTACAAGAATTATTTTTGCAAATTCTTGACGAGGGTCAGGTACACACCCACAGCGGTACAGTCCTCCATTTCCGCCAATACATCATCATTGCCACCAGTAATGCGGGGAGTCAACTCATCGCACGCACCAAAGACAAACGTGCGGAGAGTCCAACCCTTGATAGTGATGTCATAGCCCATATTATTCAGACTCGTGCACTTGCTCCGGAACTCATTGGTCGCTTTGGTGATGTTATCCTTTTTGATGCACTCACTTTTGCTGATGAAGTCACCATCGCCAATCAACTGATTGCTACACTTGGACACCGCATTTTGGAGCGAGGTTTTATACTCGCCGTACAAGATGGGGTAAGCGAAACTATTGTTGAGCAATACCATAACAGTCAATTCGGCGCTCGACCAATTCGGCATGCTATCGAACATATTCTTGAGGACATTATTGCAACCCGAATTATTCGAGGGGATGCAAAACCAGGTGACACTATCACTATCTCCTGCGAAGATTTACCGCACAGCACTCGCAACTAACAACCGTCCGTACTATACTTATATAGTGATCAGCATGTGTTAGTCTGGTCGCGTAATAATTGTATATGCCACCTACTCAATCAACTCCGACACCAGCTGAAACAGTTCCTGCGACAGGGACACCAACTGGCGGGGATAATAGTGCACTCCTTGGAATCCTTGCATACCTTGGACCACTAGTCATCGTGTCATACCTCATGGGGAAAGATAATCCCTTTGTGGTCTTCCATACCAAACAAGGGATGGTGCTCTTTGCCATCGAACTCGCTATTTATATATTATCGAGTTTTATGTTTTATGGATTCTTCTTTCTAGCCCCACTGCTTGCTTTAGTGAATCTTGGATGCTTCGTTCTTTCTATTGTAGGAATTATCCATGTTGTGCAAAAAGAACAAAAACCGTTACCGGTTGTGGGCGGTCTCTCAAAACACATACCCTTTTAGGAGGGAACACTTGCAAAAAACACCTCACCAGATGAGGTGTTTTTTGCACGCTACGTATGTCTAAAAATTAGACATAGGGTGTATACTTAGAGTTATGAAAACGACATCTTATGCGAAGCTCTTGCGCTTCCTTCGGACCGAACGCAATCTCTCACAAATTACGGTAGCTAAACAGCTCGGACTATCTCGTGCCTCATACCTGGCACTTGAGCATGGAAGTCGCGAACTTTCACTCCGCGAAGCTATCAAAGTAACAACCCTCTATGGGATTCGTATTGATGATCTTATCCTCAACCACAAACCCGATTTTGAAAAATACAAAATGATGGTTTTGGCACTCCTGCGAGCTGCCAAAGAAGAATCAGTGGTTCTGAAGAAAACAAAGCTATCACTCCTCCTCTACCTTGCCGATATGCGCAACTACTACGAAACTAAAGAAAGTATGAGTGGCATGACGTATCGCAAACAGAGCTATGGCCCAGTCTCTGATGTATTCCACCGCTTAATTGATGAAATGGAACGCGACGGATCACTGACCATCACCCAGATACTCCGCGATGACTACCACATGTACGAAATCAAAGAGAGTCGAGGCAGTGCACGCACAAAACTTTTGCATCTTAGCCCCAAAGAGCAAAAGCGTCTCTACGAACTTTGCCGGGCATGGGGGACTACACCAACCGCCGAACTCCAGCAATTCATCATGGCTGGGCGTCCTATTAGTGAAACGGCCGAGGGATGTGATATCGACTACGCGCTCATAAGTGACGAAGAGCCGCATCTCGTCTCCTAACAGCACCCTTCCCCAAAGAGCAAGTATCACCCTTTCTAACCGCGTGCTTTCGGTGTCATCAGTTTTACCCAGCAAAACACCACAGAAGCTCGACACTATTTGGCACACCAGTAGTTAATTACCAGGTTGCCACGCCAGCAAGACACGGAACGTGGGGGGGAAAAGGAGCCTACAAGAGACAAATGTAATAACTTGCATTTTTAATAGATTATGCTATAATTTAAGCATCCTTCGCAGGTTATAACGGTGAGGCAAACGACAAGGAAACTTGGGTATCTACGCTTTGTTTCACCATCACATACATCATTTTATGTTAAGTAAGCGAGTAAAAGAAAATGTCTTGAAGGGCGTCAAACGTCACGATACTGATACTGGATCACCAGAAGCACAAGTAGCTCTCCTCACTCGTCAGATTGAAGAGCTCTCGACGCACCTCCGCAAGCACAAGAAAGATTTTCACTCACGTCGTGGTCTCTTGCAGCTCGTGGCAGACCGTCGCAAGCACCTCAAGTACCTGGAACGCAAAGACACAAAGGCCTACCAGGCACTCATTGAGAAGCTCGGACTTAAGCGCTAACATTTTGCTCCAGTACGGAGCATTTTGTTTTTTTTCAAAGAGGCGTATAGTTGAGGGGTGCGAAAGCATTAAAATATTTTTATATGGGAATCATAAGACATCCAGACCAGCGCGTCGCTGTTTTGATCGACACGCAAAACCTCTACCACAGTGCAAAGAACTTATACAAAGCGAAAGTAAATTTCGGCAATGTTGTGAAAGCTGCAGTTGGTGATCGTAAACTTATCCGCGCCCTATCGTATGTGGTAAATACCGAAAGCGGGGAAGAGACACCATTTTTTGAAGCCCTTGAAAAGGTCGGTATCGAAATTAAAACTAAAGACCTGCAAATATTTTTTGGTGGTGCAAAAAAAGCTGACTGGGATGTTGGTCTTGCTATCGATGCAATTAAGCTTGCACATAAGGTCGATGCCATAGTCCTGGCCAGTGGCGACGGCGATTTTATCCCGCTCGTGGAATACGTCAAAAGTCAGGGTTGTCAAGTTGAGGTCATTACATTTGGTCGCTCAGCTTCTGGTCGTTTGCGAGAAGTTGTTGATGACTTTATTGACCTTGATGAAGCTCCTCAGGATTTTTTGATTGGCTATCGCAATCATCGCGGCAAAGGCAATGGATCACGCAAGCAAATGAAACACATCGTTGGTACTGACACTGACAATTTATAACGCAACACGCTACAACAACCACCTTGCACACATTGAGCGTGCAAGGTGGTTTTGATATGCTTGGAGTGACGCTTACCAGTAAGTGGGGAGGTAAGTAGATTTCAAAGATTGAAATCTAAAACTTCCCCATTTCAAAATGATAATTCATGTACAAAAAAACTTACGAGATGCAGTTAGGAGGAAAGTTACTCATTGCCGAATTTAATGATCTCACCCCCAAAGCACATGGTTCAGTTATGATGCGCTACGGAGAAACTGTGGTACTGGTCACTGCCGTCATGGGTGAAAAGGAACAGCCAGACCTACCGTACTTTCCACTCTCTGTTGAGTACGAAGAGAAGTTTTATGCAGCCGGTGCCATTCTTGGGAGTCGTTACGGACGTCGTGAGGGACGACCGAGCGATGAGGCCATCCTCAGTGCGCGGATTGTTGACCGCACCATTCGTCCACTTTTTAACCACGCACTTCGTCGTGACGTGCAGGTAGTTGTAACGGTACTCGCTATTGGGGATGAGGACCCAGACGTACTCTCGGTCATTGGTGCAGGACTTGCATTAGGGGTTTCACCAATCCCTTGGGATGGTCCGATTGGTGCCGTACGTATTGTGAAACGACAGGATACTGGAGCAGTTATTATTAACCCGACATTTAGCGATCGCGCTTCAACACCATTTGCTTTTGAGGTGTTGGCGTGTGGGAAGGATGGCAGTATTAATATGATTGAGACTGCTGCGGATGAGGTCAGTGAAACAGATATCATCGCAGTACTCGAAGCAGCTACTGTTCTCCATAGCGATATTGTTTCTTTTGCCCGAACAATTATTGCTGAGCGCGGTAGTAAAAAGTATGACCTCCCAGCCACCCCTGACATGAGTGCACTCGAAACGCTATTCACAAATGACTTTGCGAATCGACTCGGACAAACGTTATTTAGTAACCAGCCAGGCAAAGCTCACCTCTATGCACTAAAAAATGACTGGCTCGCAGCTGTTGCGCTACTCCCCACACCGGTCAGTCGGGTACTGGCCGATAGTTTCTTTGAGGAAATGATAAACGAAGCAATCCATGTCGGCGCAGTTGAGTTTGGGAAACGGGCTGACGGACGAGGACTTGATGAAGTACGTCCCCTCTATGCACAAGCTGGTGGTGTTTCACCAGTCCTTCATGGCAGCGGTATCTTCTACCGGGGAGACACGCATATCTTTAGTGCACTTACCCTTGGTGGACCTGAAGCGGCACAGCTCATTGATACGATTGAAGACCAATCAACCAGTAAGCGCTTTATGCACCACTATAACTTTCCGCCGTTTTCAGTCGGTGAAACTGGTCGGGTCGGAGGATTTAATCGTCGTATGATTGGCCACGGTGCACTTGCCGAAAAAGCGCTCCTCCCTGTCATTCCCGATAAAGAGTCATTCCCATACACCATTCGTCTCGTTTCGGAGACCTTCTCGAGTAACGGCTCGAGTTCCATGGGATCAGTATGCGCTAGCACGCTGGCCCTCATGGATGGTGGTGTCCCGATTAAGAAACCAGTGGCGGGGATAGCCTCAGGGGTGATGATTCAAGGCGACCGCCACGCGCTTCTCACTGACATCCAGGGACCAGAAGATGAACATGGTGACATGGACTTTAAAGTGGCCGGAACCAGAGACGGCATTACTGCAATCCAGATGGATGTCAAAGTCGGTGGTATCTCACTGTCGATACTCGAAGAAGCACTTGAGAAAGCCCGTCTTGCACGCCTCCATATATTAGATACCATCACCAACACTATCAGCGCACCACGACCTACCATCTCACCACGAGCGCCAGAAATTATTACCCTCACTATTTTGCCTGAGCAGATTGGTCTAGTGATCGGTAGTGGCGGCAAAACCATCAACAAGATCAAAGATGAGTCTGGTGTCGCTGACATCACCATAGAAGATGACGGGACTGTCTATATTACTGGCAAAGATGGCACAGCAGGTATCGCTGCCGCTACAATTAAAAGTCTAACTCGAACTTACCAAGTGGGAGAGAAGGCGACTGCAACGGTCACTAAAATCACTGCCTTTGGTGCCTTTGCAAAATTGGATGACTTTCATGAAGGATTGATTCACATCTCCGAAATCGCCCCTTTCAGACTCGACGATTTGACCAGTGTTCTCACCGAAGGGGAAACCGTGTCGGTAGTGGTATGTAAGGTTGAAGACGGCAAGATTGGTCTATCAATTAAACAAATTGACCCTGAGTTTGCTACACGCAAAGGTATTATTGCCCAAAAATAATTGAGCACGCGAAGAAATGCCCACAACTACCTGTGTGGGCATTTCTCTATACCCACGAAAAAGTCTTTCTGACACTTCACCAATATGAGATACTATAGTCATAATGTCTACTCCTGTTCTTAAAAAAGTTCACACCTTTGCTGATGACCTAAACCTCGTTCGAAGCGAGCGTGGTATCACGACTAAAAAATCTGCGCCTGTAGCACAAAAAATGCCGACACCGGTTACTAGAGATCAAGTCACCGTTGCGACAGCTAGTGCCACTGGTCCGAAAAAGATCATCACGAATTCAAGTGCCACACTCAAACCTTCAGCGAATGATCTCCCGGCTACCATCATCACTGATCAGCGAAGTAAGCGCTTCAATTTGACTTCTGAAATGAGTTCTGCCATTGGTGAGTGGTGGAATAAAAAAGTGCAGTCAGTTAAAAAAACAAAGAAGAAGAACCTATACGGTCTCCCTGCCGCTGAGCGACGGAAAGGTGTCGTGACTGCTGCCACCACACACACCGGTCGTCACGTCGCCAGTGATTATCATGCGGTCGTAGAACGAGTAAAAACAAAACCAGAACCAGAACCCACAACTGTTGTTGAACGAGTTATGCCACCGCCAACAACCACCCCTTCAGTTGAGCCAGCTAGTGGTTGGGAGACGGCGAATGAAGCCGCTTTAAATACAGTATTGTCGATCCAAACCACAACAGAAACCTCAGGGTTTGTATCTCAAATGGAAGAGCCCCAAACCACAGGTGTAGTGGTAACAGATATAACCTACCGCCAACCACGGATTGAACCAACTATACCTGAATATCCAATAGAGGAATCAAAACCCGAAGAGGAAGAACTATTGCAACCTACCATTGATGAAACAAAGTCAGTCATTTTTACAGAATTTCAAGAACCGGCAGTAACACCGATTACACCAACACCTCGTTCGTTTGAAAAAATTACTCCAACTTTACCAACCATAGCAACCACCACTTCTACTTCGCCGAATGCCTTCACCATGATGAGTGAGGTACCAGCTCCAGTACTCCAGAACAAACCTGACTATGTAAAGACAACAATAGCGGCTCGTAAAGAAGCACTAGCCAGTACACCAACGACAACACCATCAAGACTGTTCACGCTTGCGCCTTATTTGGCAGGTGGAACTTTTGTATTTGTCACCGTTGGAACGATTGCTTATTTCATGATTGCAGGGACGAGTAGTGCTCCTGAAGTCATAACAGGGGACACCACCTTGCCAATCAATACGTTTGGCAACTCGGGTGATCAACTCCCCCTCACTACCACAGGTGGTGTCGTGACTGCTACTCTCGATGCACCAAACAAATCATCGCTCTACAAAGCAATATCTGAAACAGCAAATCAAGGTGAAGGTTTACAAATTGTCACACCACTTGCGCACGACTCCATTTTGCCACTCGGTAGTCGCGAAATCCTTAGCCTCCTCAACCGGCAATTTTCACCATCCTTTATTGGCAGTGTCATACAAGTAAAACTCGGTATGTACCGAAACGAACCAGTTATAATTCTTTCGGTGAGTGACGGGGCAACTGCACGAGGGAGCATGTTCTTGTGGGAGAACAGCATGAGTCAAGACCTCAGTCCTTGGTTTGGTATACCATTTACCAATAATGCATCCGGATCTAGTTCTCAATTCAAAGACAGTCAGATTGCTGGTTATGATGTACGCATCCTTAAAGATGATATCGGCACCGAACGAATTACGTATGGTATCATCGGACAATCAACTATCTTGATTACCACTACCAGCACAGCTTTTCTTAACATCACTGAAAATTACAATCTGTTCTAGTTCCCGAGAGTGATATACAATGGAGGTATGCACGAAACAGAAAAAACCTTGCTTGAAGCACAGCTTGAAGCAGTAACCGCCGAACTTACAACATTGGCTGTGCTCCATAAAGAAACAGGAGATTGGGAAATTCGTTTTGATAACGATCCTCGTAGTGAAGCTGATGAAGATATCATTAGTGATAATGCTGAAGCAGCTGAAGAAGCGATTGCAACATTGGCACTCTTGGAAACACGCTACCGTAATATAAATCGTGCGCTCACTAAAATAGCTGATGGTACATACGGTGCCTGTGAAATCTGTGGTGAACCAATAGAAGCAGACCGACTTAGTGCCAATCCCGCCGCCCGTACGTGTAAGTCACACCTCAATGACGAAGTGGACTTAGCCCTCTAAGTACAACCAACTATGTCTATCGCGCGCCTCTATACGGTTCAACCAACAGTGACCGGTGGGCATGTGATTTCTATTGAAGCTGATATTTCCCGTGGTCTCCATGCATTTTCAATCGTTGGACTAGCTGGGAAAGCAATAGAAGAAGCAAAAGATCGTGTTTCTGCTGCTATCAAATATAGTGGGTATCCGGCACCAAAATCACAAAATCACAAAATTGTGATGTCCTTAGCACCAGCCGACCTTAAGAAAGAAGGGCCACTGTTTGACCTCCCATTAGCACTGGCGTACCTCATTGCCCTTGATGAGATACTCATGGATGACACACGGCGTATTTTTGTTGGTGAACTTGGTCTTGATGGGAGCCTTAAACCCATTCGTGGCGTCATTAATATGGTAAGTGCGGCCAAAGCAGCCGGTTTTAGTGAAATATTTGTACCGGCAGAAAATGCCCGTGAAGCGGCGTGTATTTCAGGAATCACCGTCTTTGGAGCTACGGACTTGGCGGCTGTTATTAGTCATGTAAATATCAAAAGTACCGAACGACACTATCTCACCGCAAAGCCACTCTCCACACTCGATGAGTCATGGACAGATACAGCGGTAAAACTTGAAGATATTAAAGGGCAAGAAAGTGCAAAGCGTGCCCTCCTCATTGCTGCCGCTGGGCGACATAATGTCATTATGGTTGGACCACCAGGAACTGGTAAAACCATGTTGGCACGAGCGTTTCAAAGTATTCTCCCACCACTCACCAGAGAAGAAGCTTTGGCAGTTGCCATGATTCGTTCGATTGCCGGCGAAACAACTGACCTTCTCACCACAAAGCCTCCGTTTCGTACCCCACACCATACCGCCTCACATACCGCGCTGGTTGGTGGTGGTACTAATCCGCGACCAGGAGAAGTAACCTTAGCCCATTTGGGCGTATTGTTTATGGATGAGTTTCCAGAATTCGATCGACGGAGTATTGATGCACTACGTCAGCCACTTGAGGATCGGGTAGTAAGTATTTCTCGGGTGCAGGGTACCGCACTCTTTCCAGCTGATATCATACTCATAGCCGCTATGAACCCGTATCGAGGTAGTGAGGATGGAACTACCGATCTCGCACGGGCGATGCAGCAAACTTACAAAGATAAAATCTCTGGCCCGATCCTTGATCGTATTGATCTCTGGATTGAAGTACCCCATGTATCATACGAGACACTGGCAGGCAAAACACGTCACGACCACGAAACCAGAGATGCTCGTAGACTCATCAAAGCAGCTCGCCTCCGGCAGGCCAATCGTCTGTCTGAGCGAGGTATTTCTACTAACGCCAGTATGACCAGTCGAGATATTGAAGATACAATTACATTAAATAGTGAGGTTGAGACATTACTCAAATCATCGGCCACCAAACTTAACCTGTCACCACGGAGTTACCATCGCTTGATTAAAGTGGCGCAAACTATTGCTGATATCGAAGGGGTGGAAACCATCAGTACAGATCATCTCCTTGAGGCATTGCAATACCGGGTCCGTCTAAGCATATAACAGGCTCTATTACACCCTGAGCAAATCACGTATTGAACAACCTTTACCCGAAAGTGAGGGGTTTGCTCACAAAGGTTTTTTAATTCAAATAGATATGAAGACAAGCAAAGCCACTACAGTATTGTGTTTTATGGCTTGAGATTAAAATGGATTGCGTCCTCCACGCACCTCAAAGTGTAAGTGTGGACCGGTTGATTTTCCGGTGTTTCCAAGTGCACCAATGGTTTCACCAGTGGCCACAACATCACCAACACCAACGGCATTACTTGAAAGGTGTGCGTAGAATGTTTGTGTACCGTTAGCATGTTTGATAACCACATATTGACCATACCCACCATTCCAACCTGAACTCTTTGAGACAATTACCTCTCCACCTAAAGCTGCACGAACCGGAGAACCAACTGAACCACCGAAGTCAACACCGTTATATCCATGAATACCCTGAGTTTTAATAGTGCCTGGTGCAGGATGTACGAAACTGCCTGTACCCTTACTGCCGCCACCTTTACTACTGATTGTTGGTTTCTTGGCTACAGTAGCATGAAGGGCGCCACCAGGCACAATAATAGTTTCACCAACAGTTAACACTGAACCTTTCTCAAGTTGATTGTATGAAGCCACTTCATCAGTATTGGCTTCATACTTCTTGGCAATTGAGGCGATAGTGTCGCCTGACTTCACGACGTGACGAACGCCAGCAATCGGAAGAATAATCAGCGTGTCACCTGGTTTAATTGCTTTAGCGTTTGGCAAGTCATTAGCCCATAAAATAGTGTTAGCAGTTACATCGAACATCTCAGCAATCATTGAGAGAGAATCTCCTTCACGAACAGTATAGACACTGATTTCACCACTACTTTGCTTCTTTTCACTCAGTTCATCTTTACCAATCGGTCCTGAAGAAACTAAAGTTCCTTCACTGACTATCACATCGGCACCACCTCGTGAGCTACTTGGATCTGGATTAGTGGCTGCAGCCAAAAGCGGGGTATCAAGCACTGTCGTCATAGTCACCACTTCTGGGGTGGATAGGGTACTGGTGGCATCAGTACCACCAAAAAACGGAAAAACACCTGCCTGAACAGAAAAAGGCACCACCACAATAAGGAGACCAACGAGTATTTCAAGCGAACGGCCAAGGGCCGATGGAGTATAGTATGACGTCACCGAACGGGCTACAGTTTGCACTCGTACCGATGAGTTTTTAATAAAACGTTGAATAAGGTAATGCTTATGGACTCGCCGCCTTGTTACTACTATTACGGAAAAACTGAAATCCTGGGAAGTCTTAACCAGACTTCAGGATAGGGCACCAAGCAAACAGGTGCACGTGAGGATTATTTTACTAGATCGAGAAAAAGGGGCAATTGACTGTGTCAGGTTTCTGGGGTATCGGACAGAAGAAAGTAAACGACAACTGAATATATAGCTATTTTTTGACTAGACAATCATAATTATTTATTATGTATTACGTAATGAGGGTCTATGGTATAGTACTCGCACTATGGAATCACGACCGTATCTGGAAACATTAAACAACGCTCAAAAAAATGCCGTTACGCACATAGCAGGACCACTATTGGTGCTGGCAGGCGCCGGATCAGGTAAAACCCGGGTAATTACCCACCGCATCGTGCATCTCATCCACGAGGGAGTACGACCAAATAACATCTTAGCAGTAACCTTTACAAACAAGGCCGCAAAGGAGATGTGGGAACGCGTCATGGCACTGATGAATGAATATAGTCCGTCAGCGAGAGCCTCAGCTGACGCTCTCCCGACCGTCACCACCTTCCACTCGTTTGGGGTACGAGTTCTACGAGAGTTCCACGATGTCCTTGGATTACGTCGTCACTTCACTATCTATGATCGTAGCGATAGTGTCCGCGCAGTGAAGATGGCAATTGAACGGGCTAACTATAACCCGAAAGAATTTGAGCCACGTACCATTCTCGGAAAAATTTCTCGTGCCAAAGGGGACGCTGTAAGTGTGCAGAGTTTTAAAGATAACGCGAACTCCTATCCCGACCGGGTAGCAGCAGAGGTATGGGTAAAGTATGAAGAAATTCTCACCACTGAAGACGCACTTGATTTTGATGACCTACTCGTGAAGACCTTAATACTCTTGCGCGATTACACACCCGTGCGCGAATCACTTATCTCGCGCTATCACTACATCCATATCGATGAATACCAAGATACTAATCGGGTGCAATTTGAGATTGCCCGACTGTTAGCTGGTGATACGGGGCACATTTGCGCTGTAGGGGATATTGATCAGAACATCTATTCTTGGCGCGGTGCGGACATTAAAAACGTTTTACAGTTTGAACGCTTTTTCCCAAAAGCTGAGACCATCCTCCTTGAAGAAAATTATCGTTCGACCAAAAATATCATTGGCGCCGCCAATGATATCATCACTAAAAATAAAAACCGCATCGAAAAAAATGTGTTTACCACCAATGAAGAGGGTGAAAAAATCACACTATACGCAGCTATGAATGGAGGGGACGAGGCTGAATATATTGCACGAACAGCCAACAAATTAATCGGTGAGGGAGTCTCACCAAGTAGTATTGCGGTGTTGTACCGAACAAACTTTCAGTCACGCGCCCTTGAAGAAGCGTTTTTGAATTATGGGGTGAGCTACCAGCTCTTGGGTACCAAGTTTTATGAACGTAAAGAAATCAAAGATGTCCTCTCGTACCTTCGCCTCGCCATGAACCCCGGAAGTACGGCCGATTTGGCGCGGATTATTAATGAACCAGCCCGTGGGATTGGTAAAGTAACCATGCTCAAGGTGATTGAAGGGAGACGGAGTGACCTCACCGGCGCAGCTTTAGAGAAAGTGACTCGCTTTGATGATATGATGATGGATATTGCAGCTGAGGCTAAGACTAAAAAACTTTCGTCAACACTCAAATTTATTATTGCTCGTACTGGTATGGAAACCGAATTCAAAAAGAGCGGTACGGACGAAGATCTCTCCCGTCTTGAGAACCTTCGTGAACTCGTCTCCATCGCTACTCGTTATGATGATATGGACAACGAAGCCGGCATCGAAGCATTTATTGAAACGGTTGCTCTCCAGAGTGACCAGGACGAACTGAAAGACAAAAGTGAACAAGACGCGGTGCGACTCATGACGGTACATGCCGCGAAAGGTCTAGAGTTCCCGTACGTATTTATAGCCGGGCTTGAAGAGGGGCTCTTCCCACATGAGCGCCTCGATGATAGTGGAATTGACCACGAGGAGGAACGACGTCTGTTTTATGTCGCTCTCACACGGGCGGAAAAAAAGATTTACCTTACCTACGCCCATATGCGAACGATATACGGTAGCCAACGAATTAATGTTCCCTCGAATTTCCTCAATGATATTAGTCGGGAATATGTTGAGAGCGCTAACCCGAAGGGTTGGGGGAGTAGTTCATCGGGTTACGAAACCACCATTTTCCTTGACTAAAAACACAATATTTGACCCCATCTTCTTTGTTGTCTTCGTCAAAGAACCGTTCAACGTACAAGTAGTACGCCTCACGCTTCTTTAACTCGACGCCGAGAATCTGGGGCCATCTATTGCGTTTTAGTAACTCAAATTATTGTAAATAAATATTTATCTTTTCTTGGATAATTTAAGGTTGCGAAACCTAAGTTTTACCGCTATGCTCACGGTAATGACTACTCGAGATGACGAGACTAAAGAAGGTTTTGCGCACAAAAAGTCCTTGGGGCAGAATTTTTTGACGACCCCGGTGGTTCCGAATTGGATGTGTGAAGCCGGCGGGGTGACAGCAGGGGACATAATCATTGAAATTGGCCCCGGGACTGGTGCATTGACCCGGGCCTTGCTGCAACGTGGCGCTACTGTCTACGCTATTGAGACCGATGAACGGGCGGTGGCGGTTCTCAAAGAGACATTTGAGTCTGAAATTAGAGCCAGACAGCTATATCTTATATATGATGATGTGCGGACATTTGATTTTGGAACCCTCGGGGTAACTACAAAACCCTATAAAATAGTGGCCAATATCCCATATTACCTCTCGGGTTTTCTCCTGCGACATTGTCTTGAACTACCAAAACCACCAACCACCCTGGTATTTTTGATGCAAAAAGAGGTGGTTGAACGTATTACGAGAGATAAAAAGAGCTCATTATTATCTTTGTCGGTTCTCGTCTACGGCATACCAAAGTATTTTAAGACCGTCTCTCGCGGCCATTTTAAGCCTGCACCAAACGTCGATTCAGCGATTCTCGCTATTCATAACATTTCTCATGTTGAACTACCGACAAAGTCTGATCGTGAAGCTTTTTTTACCCTTCTCCATGCCGGCCTCGGGCAGCGCCGCAAGCAACTCCTTGGGACACTCACCAATCTTTATCCGCGTGACATCCTTGAACGTATCTTTACCGAACTTAAGTTACCACTTACTGTTCGTGGTGAAGACTTACCAATCAAGACCTGGCTTGCCCTATTTCGTACACTACAACAGTAGCAAAAGTATGCCCCATACACAGGGAAGGGGATCGAAGTATCAAATCTGTTGCTATACTGTATTTGTAGTCTATGGAACGATTCCATATTAATAAAAAAGTATTAGGCGCCACGCTAGTCGGTGGAGCTTTGGTGTGTGGTGCATTTGTTCTTAATAACCTACGCACCAGTCAAGAACCAATTGCCGCTGCAGTAGAACCGGTACAACAGATTGACACCACCTTGGGTGACCGCACCTTCATCCCCGTGAGTGACACAAACAATGACGGAGTGGAAGATTGGCGAGAAGAATTCGTAGTACAAGCACCCATTGAATTACCTGCCACAGGGACCCCGGTTGCTTTTACTATGCCGACCACGATCACTGACCAAGTTGGTATCCAAGTATTTGAGTCATTACTTAAAAACAAAGCTAGTGTTCAATTCACTCAATCAAACGAAGAAATTGTTAGTCGTACTACCGACAAAGTAAAGAGCCTAGCCAAAGATACACTGTATACGCGCGAGAGTATTACGGTCGTACCAACTGAACCGGTTGCCATTCGCCGCTACGCCAATATGATGGGACAAAGTCTCATCACCAATAATGTCACAGGTTCAGAAGGGGAACTGGAGATTGTGTATACTGCGCTCCAAACCAATCGACAAGAAGATCTCAAAAAACTCGTGCCTTTGGCCGAAATGTATAAGAAGCTCCGTGATGATGCGCTTGCTGCCCCTGTCCCTGAACGTTTTGCCGAAGACCACCTCAATCTTATCAATGCGTATCATGCCATGTACCGCAATATTAGTGATTTCCAACTTATTTTTGACGATCCGCTCGTTGCCCTGTTACGCATCAAACGCTACCAGGATGACGCGACCGCGCTCGCTCTCATCCTCAACGCTATGTATCGTAACGCGGCACCATTTCAGTCACTCTTTACTGAGGATGATCCTGCCACGGTATTTTTAGCCTTTAGTATTAATTAATAGTATCACCATGTCACTGTTACTTGCCAAAGCACGTTCACTTCTCATAGTCATTTTGATTGTGAGTATTGCCACTGTTGCCGTTCCCTATGATGATGCCCTCGCTGGAGGCGGTCTTAGTGGCGACTACTCAGAACGCACCGGTCAACGCGCCTTACAACAACAACGAATTACAGCGGTACAAGGGACAGTGACTGCCGCGAATACCGGAGCAACCGCCTTGGCTACCGGGAACCTCTTCGTAAAGGAAAACCTCCTTGATGGTATCGCTTGGGCGGTCGCGAAGCAGATGGTGAGTAACATCACTCGCAGTCTCATCAATTGGATCAACTCTGGCTTCCAGGGTAGCCCTGCTTTTGTGACCGACTTCAAGCAGATGCTGCTTGATGCCCTTGATCAAGTAGCTGGTGAATATATTCGCAGCCTCGGTGGACTCGGAGAATTCATTTGTTCACCCTTCCAACTCGATGTCCAGGCCGCCCTGTCTATCAACTATGCCCAGGCCCGCAGCGGTAATCCGTCTGGTCCAAATGAAAACCTTTGTACCCTCACCGGTATTGCCTCGAATATTGAAAACTTCCTCTCCGGTACGGCCGACAACTGGGGGCAGTGGCTTGATGTGACGGCCAATCCGCAGAATACGCCATATGGTGCCTACATTGCTGCTGAAGCTGCGCTTAACATCCGTCTTAGGAACGAAGCTGGGCAAGAAATTGAAGTGGCAAGGTGGGGTGACGGATTCCTCTCAAAAAAAGTCTGTCAGGCGATTGAAGGTACAACTCGTGAAGACTGTAAAATCACCACTCCTGGTCAAGTCATTAGTGAAGCACTAACCTTCCAGCTTTCAACCGGTCCGCGCACCCTGATTGAAGCCGATGAAATAAACGAACTTATCGGGGCCCTCCTTAATCAATTAGTGTTACAAGTAGTCCAAGGACTCAATGGTCTGCTTGGTCTTAGTGAAAGTGGCTATGGCGGCGGTAGTGGGTCGTTCCTCGATGCGGTAGTAGACGAAGGCGCTAATTTAGTTGATTACACCCCGTACAAGCGTGAGATGGATGAAGCGCTCGCCCGTGAAATCAGCATGCTCACTTTAATTGATCGCGCCCTTGATTCTGCCTCAACTAGTGCTACAAGCACCTTATCGGCAGAGGAACAACGTGTTCTTAATGAAGCCACCAGTATTGTGAACCGCGTTTCAAATAACCTAGCGCAGCTTACCGTGCTGATTAACCGCTACAACGGCGCCTCAACCACGGCCGCAGCCCGAATCGCTTCTTCATCAGCTACCGCCACTACTACCGACAATCGTCCAACTAATGTACTTGGAAACCGCATCAGCACAGGTACCGGAGGGGGCGGCAACCTCAATGCCGAAATCAATCGCATCCGCCAAGAAGTCGTCCTCGATTACCTAGCTCTCAAGAGTAGTGGTACCCTCACAACCCAAGCGTTTATTAATCAAAAGCGAACCGAGTGGCAAGCGGTTATATACCCATACGGAGAAGGACAGTTGTAGTTCTGTAGCATCACTCGCTACCGAGATCTAAAAATCGACAACACATCCGCGCCTACAGCGCGGATGTGTTGTAGTGTTTATTTGATTTAATTAATCACCACATTTTTGGTTTTTTCAAAAGACAGAGTGAACACGACAATGGTATGATAGCGGTATGTTGGAGGGAATGGTCCCGTGTTTCAGACGTGCGCTTGTGGTCGCGCTCATTCTCTGTGCCTTTTTTGTAACTATACAATATGCACAAGCACAAGCAGTTACCCCCTCGCCAGTTGATGGGGAGGGAGGAGGGCTTAGTGGCGGTGGAGGTGGTGGAAGTATTCCAATCACTGGAGGACCATTTAATGGTCCTGGACCTGTCCCAAATGGTTCGATTAACCCGGTGACCGGCGCACCCATTAGTGGCAATGGTGCTAGTGGGGGAGGTGGAAATGATGCTGGTGGATTTAATAATCCCGGGCAACAAACTACCCAAACCGTGGAAACTCCACCTATTATCGTCCAAGACGGCGCTAGTTGTTGGAGTTCACCACAAGGTTTTTTCCACTGTATTGCCACAGCCTTTTTTGGAACATTTGTCGCTATTGCAGGTTATGCCTTTGATTGGTCAATTCAATTATTTATTACCCAGTTTGGGCAGATGTACCTTACCTACGGTGTCGGGGCAGTAGTTGAGGGAACTTGGGGTACGGTCCGTGATATCTTCAACCTAACCTTTATCTTTGGGCTCGTTTATATCGGATTCCAAATTATTCTTGGCGTAAACGAAAGTAGTGCTAAGCGCACCATTCCACTTCTCATTGTAGCCGCACTGCTCGTCAACTTCAGTCTTTTTATTGTGAAGTTTGTAGTTGATTTTGCCAACTTGGCTGCACTTCAAATTTATAACCTCTTTAGCGCTGCTAACACCCTCAATGCTGGTGGTGGACAAGCAAGTCCAGGCACCATTGTGGACATTTTAGGTGGTGATACACCGAGTATTGCTCTTGCATTTATCAATACTATAGGAGTCACCAGTCTTCTTAGTCATAACCCAAGTGCCGGAGTGGCCGATGGCGTACCTCTCTTCTACACCTTTGGGATGATTGTGGTCTTTTTGGTCCTTATCTACGTATTTTTTGCGGCAGCTATCCTTATTACCATCCGCTTTGCGGCCCTGACGTTCTACATGATCTTTTCACCCATCATGTTCCTGGGGTGGGTCTTCCCGGGTATGAAGTCCTACAGTGACAAGTTCTGGAGCGGTCTTTTTGGACAAGCGTTTTTTGCTCCGGCCCTCCTTTTCATGTTGTATATCACATACCAACTCTCGGCTGGTTTGGCGGGTCCAAATCGCGTTGACGGACGAGTATTCGAAAACCAAGCCAACGCCCTTGGCTTTGCCCAGTTCATTCCGTACCTAGTTCTCATTGTTGTCTTCCTCATGGCCTCACTTATCGTCGCCAAAAAGATGGCGAACCAAGGTGCCAGTATGGTAGGGAAGGTCAATGACTGGGCAGTCAGCAAGGCTGGACTGGCCGCCGGTGGTATGACTGCTGGACTTATGGCCCGAGCGGGACGAAATACTATCGGGGCTGCAGCCTACGGGATACAAAATAGTGAAGGTTTTAAAGAATTTGCAGCACGCAATGGTAGATTTGGTAAAATGATGTATTCCGGAGTTGGTAAAGTAGCTGACAGTAGCTTTGATGCGAGGAAAGTCGGTGGTGCTGGTAAATTAATGGGTGTTGGTGAGGGACGTAAAGGGGGAATTGCTACCATCACCAAGGACAACAAGGAATCTGATGAAAAATTTCTTAAAGCCATCGGTACGCGGGAGTGGACTAAGGGTAAGTTTGAGGATAGCGATGAAGGCATTAGGTTAAAATCAAACATTACGGCCATCGAACAAAGTATGGCAGGTGTTACAGACCAACAGAAACTTGACCAGATGAAAAGCGAACTGGTGGCCGCTACAAAAGCGTACGTTGCTGGTAGCAAAAAATGGGATTCAGAGGAATCACAACACATATATGGTCGTCAGCTTAGCTATATTGAAAATATGGAACGCTGGCAAAAAGTCTATGGTGCTACTGCAAAAGCAGCTGGTGTAGCTAGTGCTGGTATTATTGCTGGTGTAGCCACTGGTGGATTAGGTTGGGCAGCAGCTGCTGGTGCTGGTGTAGCCGCTGGAGGCAGCACCTATGCAGCAGGTAAAAGTACTTGGTATAAATCTCGAAATGAAGCGGCTGCACTTCGTAAAGATTATGGTGCTGATGGAAGTAAGAAGAAGAAAGCTGATCAAAAGAAAAAGGCTCAAGAAGAAGCTGCCGCAGCCCTTGGGCTTAAAAAGGAAGAAGAAGATCATGGTAAAAAAGATAAGGTGAAGGAGGATCATGGTAAAAAAGATGATCATCACTCAACACCTAAAGCAGCTGCTTCAGCACCAAAAGCGGCACCAAGTGGTGGTGGAGGCGGTCATAATAATCATGGTGGTGGCCATTAAAAAATATGTCGATAGAACTCATCAACAACCGCATAACATCGTTTACTCCTGAATACCGTGATTTTGTCATGAGTGACTTTAGTGATGTGGTTGCAGCGAAGATTGCTCAGAAAGAAAGCTTCGACGAAGATACCGAAACCGCCATCGCTAACATGATCTTTTTGTACACCATTCTGATCTTGAGTGACTACGAACTCACCGAAGCACTAGTGGCTGACTGCGGACTTGGGATGAATGAAGCCCTTCGTATCACCAAGTCAATCCTCTCGACGATGCCGCCGGAGATGCTCGAAGCACAGCGTGATGCCTATGCCGAACTTATGAAAAGCGACAATCCGATTGATGAAAAGATCCGTCGCGATATTATTGCTGCCCAACCAGAACGACAAAAGCTTGTCTACCTATATACCAAAACCAATCCTCACCTCCGAGTACTTCTTGAACAATTTGCACTACCGGAAGAACAGGTAGAAGCCGGTATCATGCTCCTTGGTGATATCATCCTCGGTTTTTATCGAACTGAAGATACCGTACCACTCCTCCAGCAAGAACTCGGACTTGATCCAAAGACGGCAGCACTACTAGGAGCTGAAGTGCTCGAATTTTTGACGAGTATCACCGACCCCAACTGGCAACCACCGACTGATGCCCCTCGGATACAAGAAACACCCACTAATCAAGTACCCCTTAAAGCACCAGCCGGATTTACCACACCTACTCCTCTGGTCGTTGAACCATCTGCGGTTGTTGAACCAACTCCCGTCTACCAGCCAGCTCCAGTAGGGTATATGAGTACACCGACTCCTAATCCAACTCCTATTTACCAATCCACCCAACCAACACCGGCTCCAGTTCCACTCTCAACTATTCCAAGCTACACCCCAGCGCCAACCCCACCGACTCCTCCAGCACCAGCTCCGGCTCCGGCTCCCGATCGACCACGATGGAGCACGGAAATTTAACCCATGAGAAGTTGCTGAGAAACAGCTAATACCAACTTTAGTATGAGTAATACCATCTATAGTTGTACAACTTTTGGTGTGACTTCTAACGGGGTGAATGTATAATAGACAGGTATGCAGTTTGAAGTCCCACAGTTTATTGAAATCGAGGACAAAATCTTTGGTCCACTCACCTGGCGACAATTTCTCTATGTTGGTGGGGGAGGACTGATGGCTGTCGTACTCTTTTTAACCACACCCATCTTTGTCTTCTTGCTCCTTGGACTCCCAATTGGGATTGTCGCTTTTCTCCTCGCGTTTTATCCAGTGAATAACCGACCATTTTCACACCTCCTTGAAGCTATGTGGACATTTCTCACTCGTTCACGGGTGTACCATTGGCAGCGGAAGCAGGAAGTGATATATAAAGACGCACAACCAGTTTACGATGGTAGTGACAACCCCGCGCTTAGTGACACTCTCATGGGCAAAAAAGATATTGCCTCCTTAGCGCGGCGCCTCGAACTCGACGCAATGCAAAAAAAGTAATCCATGGCTTCTTCTACTTCATCAACCCAAGATTTCGTACCAATCCGTGACGTCAAAAACGGCGTGGTTTTTTTGAAAAATGGGCAACTGTGCAAAATCCTCCTCGCATCGTCTATCAACTTTGCGCTTAAATCCCGCGACGAGCAGCAAGCGATTCTGTTCCAGTTCCAAAACTTCCTTAATACGCTTGATTTTTCTCTCCAAATCTATGTGCAGTCACGTCGCCTTAATATCGAGCCATACCTTGCCACCTTGAAGTCTCTCGAGAGTATCCAGTACAGCGACCTTATGCGTGTACAGCTCCGCGAATACATCGAATTCATTCGCACCTTCACGACTGAAGTAGACGTGATGAGTAAAAACTTCTTTGTCGTGATTCCATACACCCCGCCAAAACTCGATTTTAAGAAGAGCTTCACCACTATCCTCTCCCAAGGGCGGGCGGTTGAAACCAATACCCAAGACGAGCAACGACTCCAGCTCGAGCAGCGTCAGACTGTGGTGGAGCAGGGACTTAACCGTATTGGTGTGCGTACAATCGCACTGCAGGATGAAGAACTGGTCGAATTATTTTATCACATTTATAATCCAAGTGATGTCACGGGCAGTGCACCAATGCGCCAATAATTATGGGTATTTTTGATAACTTCAAACCAAAAAAAGAAGAAAACAATGTCGATATGAGCGACAGCCTGTTAACTCTAACCGACGTCGTTGCACCATCAGCCATTTCAATTACGCCTCGAAGCATTAATATCAGTGGTACGATGGCTCGAGTTTTTTATGCGGTGTCCTATCCGCGATACCTCACCGATGGGTGGCTCGAACCGGTTCTTAATATGGAGAAGGAGCTTGATGTATCTATCGTCATCCATCCAATTAACACTGCCGAAACACTCAAAAAATTCCAAAAGAAAGTGGCTGAAGTGCAAAGCCAAATCAACATGCGGGCTTCACGTGGGGAAGTACGTGACCCTCAACTTGAAGCGGCGTACCGAAACCTCGAGGATCTCCGTGACAAGCTTCAGCAGGCTGAAGAAAAGCTTTTTGATGTGGGACTCTACGTGGCAATCTACGGAGAAAATGAAACCGTCCTCAACAAAGTAGAGAATGAAATCAAAGGTAGTCTTGATTCGCGTCTCATTTATATCAAACCAGCCCTCTTTAAACAGGAGCAGGGGATTCACAGTATTGTACCAACCGCCACTGACGAGCTCCTTGTCCATAGCAAGTTTAATTCCTCACCACTCTCTAGTTTCTTTCCGTTTACCTCCTTTGACCTTACTTCAGACAACGGTATCCTCTATGGTATCAACCGCCACAATTCGTCTTTGGTGCTCTTTGACCGCTTTAGTCTCACGAACTACAACTCAGTAACTTTTGCTACCTCCGGGGCAGGGAAGTCCTACAGTATCAAACTTGAAATTCTTCGTTCACTGATGTTTGGATCAGAAGTAATTGTGATCGACCCGGAGCGTGAGTATGAGTATTTGGCCGAAGCTACCGGTGGTCGGTTTTTCAATATCTCACTCTCCTCAAACCACCACATTAACCCGTTTGACCTCCCACCACCAGGGGCGGACGAGAACCCAGCTGATGTACTACGGTCCCAGGTAGTGCACCTCATCGGCTTATTCCGGTTAATGCTCGGAGGGTTGTCTCCTGAAGAGGAAACGATTATTGACCTCGCCATCCGAGAGACCTACGCCCTTAAGGACATCACTGAGCAAATCAACTTTGCTGACCTCGAACCACCACTCTTGTCTGACTTTGAGATGGTGCTGGCTGGTATGAATGGCTCAGCATCACTGATTGCTCGTCTCCAGAAGTATACCTCTGGTACCTGGTCTGGCTTCATGAACCAGCCGACCAACGTCGATATCAACCAAAAGTTCATTGTGTTTAGTCTCCGTGACATGGAAGATGAACTCAAGACCATCGCGATGTTCATCATCACGAACTTTATTTGGTCAGCGATTCGTCGTCGTCTCGTGAAGCGCCTTCTCGTTATCGACGAAGCTTGGTGGATGATGAAAAGTGAAGATACGGCCTCCTTCCTCTTTAGTCTCGCAAAGCGCGGACGAAAATACTACCTCGGTATTGCAACGATTACCCAAGACGTAGACGACTTCCTTCGCTCACCGTACGGCGTCCCAATGATTACGAACTCATCGCTACAATTTTTGATGAAGCAATCACCAACCGCTATCGATAACATTCAGCGGACCTTTAACCTCACTGACGAAGAAAAGTACCTCCTCCTTGAGTCAGACGTCGGGGAAGGGCTCTTCTTCGTAGGTCTCAAACATGTCGCTATTAAAGTGATTGCCTCGTACACTGAAGACCAAATCATTACCTCTGATCCGTCACAGATTTTGAAAATTCAAAATGCAAAACGTGAGCTCGCAGATCGTGAGTTGTAATTCACGGATTGTAGTATACTGTCCGTATGGCGACTAAAGGCTACACCGACTACGAGCCAGTAAATGGTGCATATCCGGGTGTTTCCGGTGATTTCATAAATGAACAGCATAGCCGCCGGGGTTTTGGTGTGCAAAACGTCAAAGCTGTAGCTAATGAAGCTACTCGCACATCAACCTCCAAGACTCTTCGCTATGTTGGTGATCGAGCCCAATCATATGGTAGATACCTCCAAGACCGTAGTGACGAGCTCGAAGAACTACCTGTTGCCGGTAAAACAATGGCAAAAGCCAGGCGGCAAGCGGGACGGTTTATTGAACGAAGTGGCAAAGCCTCAAAGTTGACCTCTCGCTCACTCCTCACCGGCCGAGGGCGTACTGTCAGCACCGCCACCGGACGGGTTCAGGTTACCTTTGCGATGGGTTGGACGGGACTTCTGAACATTCTTTCACTTCCAGTTGGTATCATGGCACTTGCTGCTTTTGGTGGCGCCGCATTGGTAGCCGACACAACCGTTGGAGATATTGTTACTCTAGTAGTGTATTGGATGCTTGGACTTGAGTATTTTAATGTGTGGGTACTTGGTATTGGTCTCTATGTCCTCCATGCTTTTCTTATTATTACGATGTTTGCGGGGTCTTACATGCAACTAAAGTTGGGTGGGCTTGAACCCCTTGGTGGGCAAGCTACAGTAGCCAAAAATCTTACGTTTATTGGTGCTTTTGTTGTCTCCGCCATACCTGGAACCACCTTTGTGCCCTGGATTTTTGCTTGGCTACTGATTGTCTGGTTATATCCCAACTAATCTCTAAGTAGTAGGAGAGCATCTGATACAATATCTAGTATGAAGTATCTCGTCTTCGTTACTCTCTTTTTTGTGAGTATTGTCGGGCAGGCAAACGCTCAATTTGATACAGGTTTTGTTGACCAAACCAGTGGTATCTCTGTGAGTCTTAGTCCCACTTACCCGGCACCAGGGGAGCGTGTGACAGCCACACTCGATGACTACGCAATTGGATCAGCGTTTAGCACTATTACCTGGTTTCTCAATGGTACCGAAGTATCCGTTGCAAAAAATAGCCGTATGATGACTTTTGTGGCCCCAGCATTGGGTGAAAAACTCACCATTACTGTCAAACTTACCTTACCGAGCGGCCTAACTATCGAAGCTAGTCAGTCAATTACTCCACTCTACACCGATGTTATTGTCGAACCACAGACCTACATACCGCGACAGTACCAGGGTCGCGCTCTTCCGAGTATTGGTAGTCTCGTACGAGCCACCGCGTTGGTGCAAGACGAGAATGGCTTTATCAATCCAGCTCTCCACTCGTATGTATGGAAACTTAATGGGACTGCGGTTGGTGGTGGCGGTCGCAATAACGGATTTCAAGTTGAATACGTTGTTCCCTACGGCCGCAACCACACCCTCACAGTTGAAGTGTACGACCGTACTGGACAGATGCTGACCCGCCGCGGCACGAACATTCAAACTGAGGATGTCGATTTGGTTTTGTATGAGGTCAATCCATTGTATGGCAAGAGCAATATCGCAATTGGTGGACAACTCCAGTTCTTGTCTAACACACTTCAATTGCGCGCAGTACCTTACAACCTTGACCTTAGGTCGACTCCGCAAAATACCTTCTCGGAATGGCGTCTTGGTAATCGTGCCGTCGCTAGTGATACCACTAGTCCATTTGACCTAACACTTGAACGGACTGGCCAAGGTAAAATACCGGTCAATTTCAAGCTCCGTAATCGCGACGCTCTCCTCCAGGGCGGGGAAGTAAGTACTAGTCTCAATTTTGGTCTATGAAACGTACGTATTTTTTCATCGCTGGAGGAGTAATTATTTGTATACTCGTTGGTTTTTGGGTGTATAGCTTTTTATACGGGTCTCCAACGAATGATGGCTCAATTTTCACCAACCTTGGTATCTTTGGTCAAAATAACACCGAAGAAATCTACACCCCACCAGTGTCTGACGAACTTCCTACTGTTGATGTAAACACCGAAAAACTGCGTCAATTGACCACCAAGCCCGTGATTGGAGCAAGGATTTTGGAAAAAAACGGGGTATTCCTCATCCGGTATGTTGAAGCTGGTACAGGGCACGTTTTTGATATTGACCTCGTGTCAGGTCAAGAGGTACGCGTCTCCCAAATCTCCGTGCCAGCAGCTGAAAAGGCAGCGGTTAGTCCAAACGGGAGCTATGTCGCAATTCGATCAGGATTGGGAAATGAAGGTCTTGTAACACTAATAAATCTCTCTGATACTACTAATCCGTCGAGTACAAATTTACCAAATCAAATGCGCACTTTTGCTTTTGGGTATAACAATGAACTTCTTTTTACCGAAACTTCACTTGGACAAACAGAAGGGAAGGGCTATCTCCCGAGTACCGCCACAACCAGACGTCTCTTCACCGCTCCTTTTGTAGCCCACGAAATGGCTTGGAGTGAAAGTAGTACCACCAACCACATCATCTATACAAAGCCAGCAGCAAGTCAGATTGGCTACGCGTATGAGGTATCCGCCAGTGGCCTCAAACGTTTTCCATACAGTGGTTTTGGGATGACCATTAGCCAAAGTGGGGGAGTACGTTTTGTTGGTCGTATTATGGATGATGGTTATCGGGCTGTTGTGATTAATGGAGCAGGCCAAATGAGTGAATCACCAGCCGCTTTAATTCCTGAAAAATGTGTCGCCGGTAATACCGGACGTGTAAGTCAATTCTGTGCTAGTCCGTTTGAGCTCACAGAGCGTAATTTCCCTGATGCGTGGTACAAGGGGCAGTTTGTGAGTAATGATAATATTTGGGAAATTAATGGTAGCACGGCCACACTACTCGCTTTTCCAAGTCGCACAGTAGGAAGAAATCTCGACATTATTGATCTTCGTCTCAGTCAAGATGGGCGGATGATATACTTTATAAACCGTATTGATAACACACTCTGGCTTTATGAAATATAGTCTCCTAGCAATTCTTTCGCTCTTGACCCTACCAGTAATTGCTTTGGCTGGAGGTAGTGAAGGTTATGTTCCACTGGTTGGTATTCCTGGCCTTACTGGTCAACCCAGATTTGATGATTATATTGATGCTCTGTATGCACTCGCTATCAGTGTGGCCGCACTTATTGCGGTGATTCAAATTGTGATTGGTGGAGCGCAGTACATGATGGATGACCTCATTACAAGTAAAAGTGCTGCTAAAGAACGTATCAAAAACGCCCTCATTGGTCTCCTCATCATCATTGCCGCGGCTCTTATCCTTACGACTATTAATAGTGACCTGACTCGACTTGAAATCAGTGCACCGGTGATTGAAGTTGATAATAGTAGACCAGACCCAGTTGAGGCTATCAATCGTGCAGAACAAGCAATCACTCGTAACACACAATGGGTTGAGAGTAATTGTCCATCATATGGAGGTGTTAGTGGTGTTATAGGTAACGCTTGCCAAAGTGAATGTAATACCATACAAGGTAGCTTTTCATTTGGTGTGGTAAACCATACCTGCTCTTATGCTCAAGATATTGCTGATCAATGTAATCCTCAGCAGACATTTTTATGTTGTGAGACAATTAAAGGTGGTGATTGGGATGTAGAGAACAGAAGCTGTACTGGTTTTGTAACTGATTCTGAGAGAAGAAATGCCTGCTACACAAGAAGAAGTAATTGGGACGAAACGACGCGAACCTGCCGAACCAACGCTTGTAACCGAAACACAGACGCT
The DNA here is from genome assembly GCA_046293175.1 of Minisyncoccia bacterium. Lineage (GTDB taxonomy): Bacteria > Patescibacteriota > Minisyncoccia > Phycocordibacterales > UBA918 > OLB19. The sequence continues at coordinate 147,478 of JBKBPM010000002.1, forward strand.
GCATGCTGTTCTTTAGGGTATAATGGAACACTTGCTAATGGTATTTGTAATACAGAAAATGGACCACCTGCACTACCACCTGTTAATACTGGCACATTAAATAATGCCCTATCTGGCCTTCCACAGGGTATGATAGATTCTATTAGTGCTCGTGTGCAAGATAATATTGGTGGGGCTAATTACATTAGTAACACTAGCGATATAAACTCAATTATTAGTGAAAATGGAGCTGAAGGTGTGTATGTGGCTGCTCGAATACCAAATGGTATTGGCGAAGAGACCCGTACTGCTCTTATTCGAAACACTGTTGAGGGGATTTGTAATGACATCGGTGTTGTAAATAGTAATGCGGGAGTCGTAGAAGGTGAACTAAGTGATGGCACCAGATATATTGCGTGCGCACGCTAATAACAATATCTTACCGGTGCTTGCGAACGAGTAACTCTTGGATGATGGTGGTGATGTTACTCACTACAAAGTACAGCGCAATGGCCGCTGAAAATGCATAGGCGACAAAGACCATAAAGATGGGCATCACATACTTCATTTGGAGCTGCATATTGCGGGTGAAGTCATCCTTCCAAAATACTCCATTTATATAGAGTATTTTGTTTGATTATGCAATTATTTTAGAAGTAAGGGGTCCGACCCCTTACTTCTTCAAACACTCAACTGATACCACTTTCTATCATATATGATAGAAAGTGGTTGCCTCATGAATAAATGATGGTGGGGGTTTTAGGCCTGGTAAATGACTGCCTCACTAAACAATTCATTCGAACAGGGAGCTATCAGTAGAGAACTATTTATGGTATAATATTGCCATGCCACAATCGCTCCCAGCCTTCCTCCAGCCGTTTTTCTGGTCCTACCGCCTCGCTGATTTGGATATTGCGGTACACCAAACCCTTATAATTAAACAAGTACTCAATCACGGTTCAAAAGAAGCGGTGGATTGGCTCCTTCAGACGTACTCCGAAGCAGTGATACGTGAAGTAATTGCGGGCTCTATGGTTACCGAGTGGAGCCAGAAATCCCTCTCACTTTGGTCAAAGGTGTACAATATTAGCCCAACCCGCCAGGGGCGCTTTGCCTAAACATTTATGTTTCATACCGACATACTCGACACCAAACGACACTCGCTTTTAACCTTGATTGCGCAGGTGGGGCAGGGGTTCTATCTCGCTGGTGGGACAGCCCTGGCCTTGCAAATCGGTCATCGCGACAGTATTGATTTTGATTTTTTTGCTACCGGCGACATTGACACTACTGCACTTACCGAACGAATAGAAAAAGTTTTTGTCGGTCACCAGGTCCAGAAGACGCAGGAAGAAAAGAATACTCTCTCGGTCGTTATTGATAACGAGGTGCGGTTGAGTTTTTTTGGGTATCATTACCCACTTCTCAAGGAGACCGTAGATATGGACGGTATTTGCCTTGCCTCTATACTGGATATTGGTTGTATGAAGCTCTCGGCTATCACTGGACGCTCAACATTAAAGGACTATGTGGACTTGTTCATCATACTCAAACAACTACCGCTCACTGAACTCCTTGCTAGTTGTAGTCAAAAATATCCCACTCTTGATCACGCCCTCATCTTAAAAAGTCTTGTGTACTTTGATGACATAACTCCGGAACCAATCTGTTTTATGCCAGGTTTTGTTGTAACCAGCGAAGAAATTGAATCCTCTCTCATCGCGATAGTCAAAGACTATCTCCAATCACCAAAGTAAACCAACAAAATACTCCATTTAAATGGAGTATTTTGTTTTTAGGGGTCCAACCCCGTGATTACGTGATTATTAAAGTACACCTTAAGTTACTAGCGGTGTTTGCGGACAAGTAGTTCTTGAATAATAGTCGCGATGTTACTCACTACAAAGTAAAGCGCAATGGCCGCTGAAAATGCATAGGCGACAAAGACCATAAAGATGGGCATCACATACTTCATTTGGAGCTGCATATTGCGAGTGAAATCGTCTTTCATACTCGGGGCAGCATTCGGGTCCTTAGGGGCTAACTTCGGCAGTGAGAGGGAAGTCGCAATAAACTGAGTAAAGCCTGCCACAAGCGCCAGCGCGAGGCTTGAGGCCGCAATATCAAACTGCCCAAGGAAAAGCATTGAGACGGTTTCTGGTTGCGGAATAAAACTGTAGAGGGTGTCCGGATTAATTGCTGGTAGTTTGATACCACCACTGCCGTAGAGCGCGACAATACCAAGCGCAATAATAATCGGGAGCTGAATGAAGAGGACAAGAATACTCGCAAACGGACTAAGACCAGCCTCTTTATAGACTGCCATCATAGCTTGGGCTTGGGCGGGCTTATCGTCTTTGTGATCAATCTTTATCTGTTTGAGCTTTGGCTCAATTTCCCGCATGATTTTTTGGGTTTTGACCGCTTTGATGGAAAGTGGGAAGAGAATGACCTTAATCACAATCACCGTCGCAATAATCGCGAGACCAAGGTCGCCATTTGGCACGGAATCAAGGAAAAAAACGAGAAGGTTATAAACTGGATCAAAGAAAAAGGTATGCCAAATGTAACTAAACATAGTGGCGCTATTCTACCTCGACTTTTGTATTTGTGCGAGAAGTCCGGCTAACTCAGTCTGTAGTGTCAGTCGAGTGGCTTTTAAGGCGCCAGATTTGTAGAGAATGATATAGATACCACCAACAGCATGTTCTCTGTTCAATCGCTCGATTACACCATAGGCCCGACGGCGCAGCCGATTGCGATCAACTGCACTTTTGGCAACTTTTTTTGAAACCACTACCGACACCCGAAAGTCTGTCGCTTTGGTATAGACCAGAGTGAAATACTCACTATGAAATCGCTTCCCTGAGGCAAAGTAGGCAGGGAACTGGGCGCGCGGAATACGATTTTGGGTAGCTACCATAGATAGTGTAAGTATAGCAGGGGAGAGTACCGATGTTTATGAGTGCTAGCAAAATACCCATAGACAAGGCGTGTAAGCAAGTAAGCGTGAGACGTATTAGATATTTCTTACAGAAACTGTCCACTCATTGGTCTTTTGTTCGTTTACTCACAAAATACTCAATGAGCCTTGCGGAAACGCCCCACGTTTCCCCACAGTGAACGTTTACTTGTAAAGCAAAATCGTATATGAGGATTTTGGTAGTACGAATGCAAAAAAGCTCTTAACGAGCTTTTTTAACAGTGAGCTTAGCGCGGCCTTTGCGACGTCGAGCCCGGATAACCTTTCGTCCCGAAGTGGTCTCTTGGCGGACGAGAAAACCGTGAGTCGTGGCTCGTTTGCGCTTACTTGGTTGGTACGTTCGTTTACTCATATGGAATTAATTACCGCCACACTATACCTGAATATCGAAAAATAGCAACCAGTTGGTCTTTGAGCGCCTTGTTGTTCACAGTTTATGCACAGTTGCGAAGTTTGTATAAAAAATGAGGGGTACTTTTCTCTCACTTTTTACTCTCACTTGTTTACAGCGTAGGGAGAACGAGTATAATGCTTGGTACGTTTTGACTTACTATGCAACCGACCTCACACCCACTTCCGCAAAACAGCATTGTACGCACTGAGCAGATTGATGTGAAGCAGTTGTGGGATGATGCGCTCGTCAAAATTGAGCTTGCTATCACTCCAGCCAACTTCAAAACCTGGTTCCGTGATACCCACATCATTTCGCTTGAAGACGGCACCCTCACTATTGGGGTACCAAGTGTATTTGTACGCGACTGGCTTCAGGACAAGTTCCAATCAATGATCCTAAAGACACTGCGCGAACTGACCCCGTATGTACGAAGTGTTGAGTATGCCGTAGTACAACGCAGTGACCGTCGTAATGAAACAACAAAAACTCAAACGATTAATGCTGCTCTACCGCTTGAGGACTACTACATCAACAAGAGTGATAACCTTAATCCGAAGTACTCATTTGAGACGTTTGTGGTTGGTTCGTACAATGCTCTTGCCCACGCTGCAGCCAAAACTGTGGCGGAAAAGCCTGGTATTGCCTACAACCCACTCTTTATCTACGGTAAGACTGGTCATGGTAAGACACACCTTATCCAAGCGGTAGGGAACCATGTCAAAAAGAGTGGTAAGAAAGTTTTTTATGTCACGAGCGAACGGTTTGCCGTTGATTACTTTAACTCACTTCAGAGTGGTAGTGCCAATAGCTTCAAAGATAAATACCGCCAGTACGACGTTTTGATTATGGACGACGTCCAATTCCTTGCCTCAAAGGAGAAGACCCAGGAAGAACTCTTCCACCTCTTTAATGCCCTCCACGACACCAATAAGCAGATTGTCTTCTCAAGTGATATGCACCCAGCCCTCCTCTCTGGCCTTGAAGACCGTCTCCGTTCACGCTTCGCTCAGGGCATGATTGTAGACATCCCAGCCCCTGACAGTGAATCCCGGGCAGCTATTCTCCGCGCAAAAGCGGCTCAGAATAGCATCACCCTCAGTGACGATGTGGTTGAGCATCTCGCTCACACCATTGAAGGAAATATTCGTGAACTCGAAGGGGCACTTAATACGATTATGTGTCAGTCACAACTCCTTGGCCGTACCCTCACCATTGATGAGGTTAAGGCGATTATTAAAAATAGTTCTCGTCCACGAAAGACCTTGGCAGTAGGAGATGTGGTGGATAAAGTAGCTCGTTTCTTTGATATAGAACCAGCGAGTATCTACGAAAAAACCCGTCGAAAGGAGGTGGTGAAGCCACGACAAATCATCATGTACATCCTCCGTGAAGATTTTCAGGTATCTTACCCAGCGATTGGTAAAAAACTAGGTGGTCGCGACCACACCACCGTCATCCACTCATGTGAAAAGATCAAAAACGACATCAAGACCAACAGTGAACTTGAAGAGGAAATTACCCAAGTCCGTCTCTTGCTTAAGTAGAAAATAATCCCTCTAGAGGGATTATTTTCTACTTAGATACAGGTTGGGGAAAAGCTGTTGAATTAGTGTATGAGAGGTTGTTTGTTGTGGAGTGATTTTTGGTGGTATGATGCTCTGTAGTTGGGGATTGATGGTGGGTATAAATCTCAGTTATACCCACCACCTACAAAACCCTGCTCTAATCCCCGTCTTATACCACCAAGAATCAAACGCTATACCCAGTATTATTTTTGAGTTGGGGATTAAAAACAACCAAAATACAACATATTTTTTAGATATGCACACTTCCACACCCCTAATAAGAGGCAGTAAAATAGTTTTATAAAATGAAGATACACATCAACCAAGAAGACCTTATACACAGTCTTGAACTCATCACGAGAGTAAGTACAAAGCATGTCACTTTACCGGTGCTCCAATGTGTTTTAATTAAAACTAGTACCGATGAGGTTACTTTCTCTGCTACCAATCTTGAGATCAGTATTGAAGTAACCAAGAAGGCGGAGGTGCTTGAAGATGGTGTAGTGGCGGTACCAGCCACCACTCTCTTTCAAGCAGTGCAATATCTCACCAAGAAGACTGTCGCTATGACAGTAATTGACGGAGTGTTGGTGGTAGAAAGTGGTTCTGGTGTCACTAAAATCAACGTAATGCCATCTGAGGAGTTTCCTCATGTAACCAAGCTACCTGAAGCAGGAGCGATAATTAAAAGACAGTTTTTGGCACTTGGTATCAAGACGGTTGGTTTTGCGGCTTCAGTTTCATCAATTAAACCTGAGCTTGGAAGTATTTATATTCAGCAAAAAAAGGAGCATTCACTTACGTTTGTGGCAACTGACTCGTTCCGTCTGATGGAGAAGACAGTACCACAACAAGGATTCGTGTTGCCTCAAACCATTCTTATTCCGGCTAAAAATGCCCTAGAGCTTGCACGAATTTGTGACACACTAGAATCTGACCCAACTCTCTCAATTACTGATAATCAATGTGCTCTCGCTTTTTCTGAAGGGGTGTATGTGGTGTCCCGACTCGTGGCAGGTACTTTTCCTGACTATGAACAAATTATTCCTAAGGAATATATCACTCACACCACCGTCCTTAAACAAGATTTAGTCCAGTTATTCAAAAAGTCACAGGTATTTTTAAATAAGTTTATGCAGGTGTCTGTTTCAGTTGAAGGAGATCAGTTAGTGGTGGCTTCACAAAATGGTGAAGTGGGAGCTACTACTGACAGTGTAAAAGTGTCTACTGAGGGTTCTGATATTAAATTAAACTTCAATCAACAATATCTCCTTGATCCACTTTCACACATTTCTGATGATAGTGTTATTATGCATTTTGCAGGGATTGGTCGTCCCCTTGTTATCCAAGGACATACCGATACCTCACTCCGGTACCTCGTGATGCCAATGAATAAATGAAGCAAAATAATACCGCCTTAAGGCGGTATTATTTTGCTTCGTTCCAACTTTTGCCCCTCCTAGGCAAAAGTTCTGGAACTGGTACAAGCAACCACACACTTTTTGGGTTATATGTGGCGAATTTCCATGATACCCCATAGAGTAAAAAAACCATTATGCTTTCCCAATAAAAATTCGATTTTTCTTACCGCGGCGTAGAACTGCAATATCAATTAATTGTTCACTAAGGATTAGATTTCCATCAGTTAAAACAGTTTCATTAAGTGCTATAGCACCTTCACTTATAAACTGACGAGCTTCACGTTTACTTGTGGCTAATTCGGTTTCAATTAAAAGGTCAACAAGTGGGCTGTTACTAATAGTTTTAATTGGTGCTTCTGCCTTGAGAAGAGTTTGTTGTTCTGGAGTGAGACTGTCTAGGGTGATATTACCAAAGAGGGTGTCGGTAGCAAGCGCAGCGCCAAGGCGAGCCTCCTCTCCGTGGACGAACCGAACTACCTCATCAGCTAATCGTCGTTGGGCAATTCGCGCACTTCTGTCAGCGTCATGGATGGCGGAAATAGAGGATATTTCTTCTAGTGGTAAAAAGGTAAAAAGCTTCAGGTAGTCAACCACACTTTCGTCACTCGTATTAAGCCAAAATTGGTAGAGTTCATATGGAGTGGTCTTATGACGACTAAGCCACACCGCGTTACCCATACTTTTACCGAATTTTTTACCCGTCGCTTTATCAACAATCAGTGGCATGGTGAGTGCAAATACCTCGTGTCCAGTTATACGCCTAATGAGTTCAACTCCAGCAATAAGATTACCCCATTGGTCAGAGCCACCTATTTGTACATCAACCCCGTTGTGTTGGTGAAGATAAAGATAATCGTAGCCTTGGAGAAGTGAGTATGAGAATTCAGTGTAGGAAATGCCGTTTTCGCTCTCCATACGCTTGGCGACTGATTCTTTTTTGATCATCGCGTTTACTGTAAAGTGTTTTCCAACATCACGCATAAAATCAAGGGCTGTGAGCTTTGATAGCCAGTCGTAATTGTTAACGAAGGTAATATCACCAGTACTTAAGGCACGAACCCCAGCCTCCATGGCAGCAGCTTGGACACTAATCTTTTCTACAGTTGCAAGCTCTCGCTCGGTGTCACGCCCAGAGGGGTCACCAATCATAGCAGTACCACCACCAAGAAGGAGAATCACTTTGTGACCCGCTTTCATGATGTGGTTAAGCATCATGAAAGGCACGAGGTTTCCAACATGAATAGCGTCAGCAGTGGGGTCAATGCCGAGATAGACGGTTCTTTTTTTACCATCAAGGATGGTGGCAGGGGTGTCGGCTGAATATTGATAAATAAAACCGCGTGCGGTCAGTTCTTCACTGAGTTTCATACCTCAATACTCTAGCACAGACCCAAATCTGCCACTAGAGCATGAATAAAACTCTATACAGCTTGTATAGAGTGTGGTCAAAAAGACGTCAGACTAGGTGAGAAATGGGATTGGGACCCATTTCGCAAGACCTCGCCTGCTACTTTATGAGTGAAACGAAATGAAGTAGTGATAAGGTGTACTGCTCCGGTACGGAGGCGAGGAGTAACAAAGTGATACGGCGCGGATAAAGCCATTAAGAACAGGCTTTACTCGCGAAAATTCGCCATTGTCGCACTGCGTGCTCTGTGGCTCATTTTACAAAGTATGAGGGATTTTTGGACATACTCTGGACATTTTGTGGTAGTATAAGCATTATTAAACGGTGAATTCTATGCGCATATTTCGTCGCGAATGGTGGAAAAAACATTATAAAGACGTCTTGATTGACGGCGCTATTGCTATATTTGTAGCTGTAATACTCATCACAAGCGCCTTACTGATTTGGATTTCCACCCTTGAAATACCAGACCTCTCTTCTTTTGAAGATCGACGTATTCTCCAATCAACCAAAATCTACGACCGAACGGGGAAAATTCTCCTCTACGATCTGCACCAGGATGTAAAACGAACGATTGTGCCGTTTGAACAGATTTCACGTCACCTCAAAAACGCGACGGTAGCAATTGAAGATGAGCGTTTTTATAGTCACTTTGGGATTGATCTTAAAGCGATTGTTCGTGCCGCGGTTATTAATGCTACTCAAGGAGACTTCCTTGGTGGACAGGGTGGTTCCACCCTAACGCAGCAAGTTATCAAGAACTCTGTGCTTGAACGTGACAAAAAACTCTCACGAAAGGTTAAAGAAGCGATTCTTTCTATAAAACTTGAGCGTACTTTAAGTAAAGATGAAATTCTCGAGGTATACCTCAATGAAGTACCTTACGGCGGTACTATTTATGGAGTAGAAGAGGCTGCCCAATCATTTTTTGGAAAGAAGGCTGCTGATCTTACTTTGGCTGAGTCGGCTTATGTTGCTTCGCTCCCACAAGCTCCAACCTACCTCTCACCCTACGGTAGTAACCGAGCTGATCTGGATGCTCGAAAAAATACCGTTCTCGACAAGATGCTCCAAAACGGTATGATCACTCAACAGGAATATGATGAAGCAAAAAATACCACTGTCGAATTCTTGCCACAAGCGGTTACTGGAATCAGGGCACCACACTTCGTGATGTACATCCGTGAACAGTTGGTTGAGAAATATGGAGAAGAGGCTTTAGCTGAGCGCGGTTTTCGGGTTATTACTACTCTTGATTACGATCTCCAAAAGGAGGCCGAGCGAATTGTGGCAGAAAAAGGTGCCGCGAACGTCGAGCGTTTTAAGGCTGATAATGCAGGTCTGGTGGCGACTGATCCAAAGACTGGAGACGTACTCGTGATGGTCGGGTCACGTGATTACTTCAGTAAAGAGATTGATGGTAACTTCAATATTGCCTTAGCCGAACGTCAGCCTGGATCAGCTATTAAACCATTTGTATATGCTTCTGCCTTTGTTAAGGGATATCTTCCAAACACCATTTTATTTGACGTAAAGACACAATTTTCACCGCAGTGTCCGCCAGATAGTACCAGTTCTGAATCGCCATGCTACTCACCAAATAACTACAACGGTAAGTTTTTAGGTCCAGTGAGTATGCGTAATGCGCTGGCACAATCACTTAACATTCCGGCCGTAAAGACGCTTTACCTCGCGGGTGTCAAAGATACCCTTAAACTCGCCGCAGATATGGGATTAACTACCCTTAATGATCCAGATCGGTACGGACTAACCTTGGTGCTTGGTGGTGGTGAGGTAAAGCTTCTTGATATGACCCATGCGTATGGGGTATTTGCCAACGAGGGAGTACGCGCCACCCCCCGTAGTATCCTCAAAATTGAAGATGCGCGTGGCAACATAGTGTTTGAGAGCAAAGTTGAAACCAAACAAGTCCTCGATCGTAATGTTGCCCTACTGATTAGTGATGTACTCACTGACAATGTAGCACGTACACCACTATGGGGAGCAAACTCGCTCGTGAACTTTAAGGAGCGGGACGTGGCTTCTAAAACTGGTAGTACCAACAATCTCCGAGACGCCTGGCTTATGGGGTATAGCCCCAATTTGGCAGTAGGTACCTGGGTAGGGAATAACGATAATAGCCCGATGGGGGGAGGGCTCTCTGGGCTGATTGTGACGCCAATGTGGCGTGAGTTTATGGACTATGCTCTCGCAAAATTGCCTGATGAAAAGTTCCCACAACCACAAGTTGATCTCTCTGGCGTAAAGCCAATTATCCGCGGAGACTACATCGACAGCGGTATGTTAGCTTCAGAACTAGCGGGTAGTTCAACTGATTCCGTCAACATTTCAAACATCCTTGGTGGTATACACACTATCCTTCATTTCGTAGACCGAGGTAATCCTCGTGGACCATATCCAACAAACCCAGCTGCTGACCAGCAGTACTATAACTGGGAGTGGGCGGTACAGGCTTGGAAAAACGCCACCTACGGTTCTCTAGTCACGTCTACGACCACACTTGAGACTGAGGTTGTAGAAGAAGAGACACCAGCGGAAGATTCGAATCCTCCTCGACGTCGTAGAAATTAGCATTGACTCTATGTAAAACAAAATCCTTCTATTAGTAGAAGGATTTTGTTTTTTTTAAAGCATGATTTTTGGGACACTTTTTTCACCTAATCTCCCTTTGAGGTGATTAAGTATTTCTAGTTCTTGACGTTTTAATTCTTGGCGAATCATAGCAGAGGTGTTTATTTTGAGTGTCCTTGTGGCTGGTATGTAGGTACAGGTGTGAGGGAGGAGGGTAATACCGGTAACATCGCGGATAACATCAAGCGCCGCATCGGTGACCGATTTTTGGGGTGCAACCAAACGCTCTTTGTAGATTTGAAAGAGACTCCCGAGCGACTTTATTTCACCAGATCGTTTTGTCATATGTATGGTACTAATATACCACTAAAACAAAAGCGCCTCTATATCGAGGCACTTTTGCATGATATTTGCAAATAGAATTCTTCAAATAATTCCTCAGATTCGAAGCGTCGAGGAGAAGAAATGTGAGGTGTACTAGTTGTTGGAGAATTATTAGAGTTCGTCTACATCATCGAATCTGTCAAAATCCACATCCTCCGCATCTTCTTCAAGTGATTCTTCTTCATCCTCATCTTTTTCTTCATCCTCATCTTTTTCCTCTTCTTCTGGTAAGATACCAAAACCTTCCATCAAATCATCATCGGTCACCACATCATCATCGCTTACTTCATCTAGTAAGTCATCATCAAGGGTTGCTTCATCATCCCCGAGATCAAGATCTTCATCTTCTACTTCATCAGTATTGTCGGTACCAAAATCTTGCGTCATAAAAAACATTATAATTATGTGAATGGTTATAACAAAACTAAAAAAGTTTGCAAGCCCCCTCAATCCAGCTGATTCTACCGATTTCGCCCGTACTGCGCAAGGGTGGTGATACCTATCGCAATGGCGTCATATTCGTCATCTTTCGCTTTTTTTGGGATATTGGGTATCAAGCGCTGTACCATGGCGTAGACCGCAGTTTTATCGCTATTACCATAGCCAGTGACCGCTACTTTCACTTCCTGCGGTCCGTGTTCATAGATAGTTAGTCCGTGATGTTCTGCAATATAGAGTACTACTCCACGCGACTGCGCTACCCCAATACCAGTAGTGATGTTTTTGTTAAAGAAGAGGGTCTCAATACCAAGCGTTGTTGGCTTATATTCGGCAATTATAGTTTCGAGTGCTGCTCCGATAGTCGTGAGGCGTTGGGAAAGTACAGCTGTCTTATTGGTTGTGATGCAAGTGGAGTAGAGCAATGCTTCTTTACCGTTAACATATTCAAGAACTGCTACGCCGCAGCGGTCAAAACCAGGATCGATAGCTAGTACTCGCATACATGGTTGTAGTATATCATTTGCATTTTTTTAATGTGTAGTAACATCTTAACCAGGAACGTATAAGGGGCGCTTAAACCATAATTGACGGCTGCGATACGCTCTGCGGAGGAAATCTCATTATTCTGGCTGTCTTGATGTATTCGAACTGATCGCAGGGTAATGACCACTGATGACTTATATCAAGACAAACCACCCACTATTTTTTGATACTGGACGGTTCCCTATTTATTCTGGAATATCAGCTGTGGTGAAGATTTCTTGCACATCGTCATGTTCCTCAAGGGCTTCGATAAGGTTTGCTAAGGCTTCACCATCGGTGTCGTTAAGTTCAATAGGGTTTTGGGGTACGTAACCATCAGCGGTTTTGGTAAAAGCCCACATGGCAGTACCCGGCGCACCGAGATTGTAACCAGCTTTAGTGAAGATGTGGCGGATCTCTGGTGAGGTGCGGTTATTGTTATCAGTCACCGCGGTAATGATCATACCGACCCCTCCTGGACCAAAGGCTTCAAAGACTACTTCCTCAAGGGCAGCCGCGCCAGCGCCTGCTCCCTTTGCGACCGCGCGGTCAATATTCTCCTTTGGCATCGAATCTTTCTTGGCGCGATCAATTGCGGCAATGAGACTAGGTGAGGAGAGATTGCCGCCGGCACGACGCGATTCCATCGTGATCATGAGGGCGTGTTTACTAAACAGCTTACTCTTCTGGGCGTCGGTCGCCGCCTTCTTGTGCTTAATTTTTGACCATTTGTTATGTCCTGACATATCAATATTTATCTACCAACTTCACGAAAACAAGAGTCTGACTTTTCTCTGTATATGTCATTATCACTACCGTAAAGGGACCACATAGAATCTAGGCAAGAATCGAGCTTTTTATCGAGCATGTTAGGCCTAATGACTAAATAATAAAAACTTGAAATACTTATAACGATCCCACAAACAATAAAAATTTTATCTTTAACACTCATACAATTTCAATATTAAATACGCTCTAAATGTTTATACGCCTCACTCGTTGCTACTCGTCCGCGGGGAGTACGTTCTATGAGGCCTTGGCGGATGAGATATGGTTCAATCACGTCCTCAATGGTTGATTCTTCTTCACCAGTGGCGGCCGCAATCGTGTTAAGACCAACTGGGCCACCACTAAATTTGTGAATAATTGCCTCAAGGACCGCTCGGTCCGGGCGGGTGAGACCAATCCTATCAATATCAAGCAGGTCAAAGGTGCGATTAATGATGTCGGCATTAAATGCACCGCCTTCGATCTGAGCTAAATCCCGGCAGCGCTTCAAGAGATAATTAGCCGTACGTGGTGTAGCACGGCAGCGCTTCGCGATACCCGATAAAAGTTGGTGTTCTGAGGCGATACCAAGGAGTTCTGCTGAGCGGGCAAGGATGTTCGTAATCTCTTCGTCACTATAAAATTCGAGGCGGAAGGTCCCACCTGAGAAACGGGAACGGAGTGGGGCTGAAAGCAGAGAAATACGAGTGGTGGCAGCCACGAGGGTAAACGGAGGGAGCTCGAGCTGAACGGTGCGAGCAGACGGACCTTTACCAATGATGATATCAAGCACACCCGATTCCATAGCAGGATAAAGAACCTCCTCTATACTTTTACTAAGGCGGTGGATTTCGTCGATAAAAAGTACATCACCCGGGGAGAGATTAGTGAGAATAGCCGCTAAGTCAGCTACCCGTTCAATGGCCGGGCCAGAGGTGGTGCGCATGTTTGTACCAAGGGTTTTGGCAACCAGGTGTGCTAAGGTAGTCTTGCCAAGGCCGGGTGGTCCATAGAGGAGAATATGCTCGGCAGCATGACCACGTTCTCGAGCGGCCGTGAGTAAAATACGCAAGTTTTCCTTGGTTTTTGCCTGTCCGATGTACTCTTCCCAGGATTGTGGACGAAGAGTCTGATCGAGATTCCCAGCATCATCGCGGGTAACTGGTGGGCGGGGGGTTGAGCTAGCCATAATAGATTTAGTATATCAGAAAGTGAGCATTGGGGCGGGTAGCTTGACAAATAGTTGAGACTATGCTAGTATAGGTACGTTGAGTTCTCCAGTTCATGTAGTGTTATATCCAATCGGTATTACCTATTTGGCCGCTCTCCACAAAAAAATAACTAAAAAACGCCCACCAAGGCGCCTTTTATTGTGTTCAAGATGATAACTCTCTAAGCAACATGAGTACGTTGCGAGGATTGTGGGGTCCCACTCTTGAAGTGGAACACTCTGTATCCCCTTAGCGCGGTATTCACTTTCTATGCGGAAGCTTGCTTAGAGAGTTATACTCTCGAATACATCTCTATAAAGACGCTGTCAGGGAACTGATTGGTATGTCGACTATAGCGCAGTCATTCTTGTTTGCCTATATTGACCATATATCCTTTTCTTATTTGAATAAAGTCAATACAGACGCGCGACCATTTGTGTGGTCGCGCGTCTGTTTGTATTTAGACTATATACTTACTGATGTCGATTTCTTCATCTGACGCTGGCGGTAGGTCTTTAGTTCGTCGTACATTCTGAAGATCAACCACACGCTCGAGTTCATCAATTGTCGTGACACCAGCGAGTACCTTAATCATACCATCTTCCGCCATACTCGGAATTTTTTGTGGAGCAGCTGCATCAAGAATCATGACTTCACGAGGATCACGAATGACAATTTCCTCTACCGCATCATCAATAATGATTGCTTCAAATACACCCACTCGACCTTTAAAGCCGGTACCACCACAAACATCACAGCCAACACTTTCATAAATCGTTACTCCATCTGGGATTGTTACTGGTTCTGGATAATGAGCGAGGGTTTGTCGCATAATAGTTACTTGTTCTGGTGTTGCCACTACCGCTTTTTTACAGTGTGAACAAAGGACACGAACGAGTCGTTGTCCGAGCATTACGTTAACTGAACTTCCGATAATACGTGGATCAACACCGAGGTCGATAAGGCGAGGGAAGCCACCAGCCGCACTGTTGGTGTGTAGTGTAGAAAATACCAAGTGACCAGTCTGGGCTGCGTGAATAGCGGTTTCGGCTACTTCACGGTCACGGATTTCTCCTACCATAATGATGTCAGGGTCTTGACGGAGAATGGCACGAAGACCAGAGGCAAATGTGTAATCGGGTCCGATTTGGGTTTGGACAATACCGGTCAGTTTATATTCAACAGGGTTTTCAATAGTGATGATTTTTTTCTCACTATCATGAACAGCCCGCAAAAATGCATAAAGGGCAGTGGTTTTACCTGAGCCAGTTGGACCGGTAGTAATAATAAGACCGTTTGGTCGCTTGAGTTCACGCTCCATCACTGCTTTAAGGTATGGGTTAAGGTCTAGTTTATCGATACTAAAACTCGCAACATTTGGGTCAAGGAGACGCATTACCATTGATTCGCCACTAGCACCGGGGATTACTGAGGCACGCACTTCAATCTCAGTTTCGCCAAAGACGAATTGAAATCGACCGTCTTGTGCTTCTTTACGTTCATTGAGGGTCATACCCGACAACAATTTGAGGCGACTCATTAACCGTCCATAGAGGTGACTGTCGATATCAGCAATATCAAGGAGTACACCATCAAGACGATAGCGGAGTCGAATACCAGTTGCCGCTGGTTCGATATGGATGTCAGATGCCTTGAGTGCGAGGGCTCCTGCGAACATAAGCTCAAGTGTTTCAGATATTTGGCGTGGGCTGTTAACGGATGAAATTTTTGTGAGACCTTGGTGTACATCACCAATCGTTTTGATGGTACCAGCAGTCGCATTAATCGCATCAGTATTGATATCAAGTATCCCTTTCTTACTCGCGGTGGTCATTTTTTGATCTGCGTATCGGATGAGGCCGTGTTCGATACTGGCACGAGAAGCCAAAAAGACGGAGAGGGTATAACCAGCTTGTTTCAGCTCGTGTAGCAACTGTGCCGTATTTGGTTCTTGAGGGGCCATTACTGCTACCGAGAGGTTTTGACGCGTCAGGGCAAAAGCGATGACGTTGGCCTGCCTGGCCCGAACTTCCGGCACTTTCATGAGAGCTTCGGGATTGATAGTCACACCATGAAGGTCGATATACTTCAGCCCGTATTTTGGTGCCAAACTTTGCATCAAAGCCTCCTCACCTCGCTTGCGAAGGTCAGCGATACGTTTATTAGTATCATCATCATGGAACTGATTCATACCCGTATTGTACATGAAATACCAGACGGTTAGAGACTAAACGGTGGAAGGCGACAGTGAGTTTTTTCGGTGCTACAATGCGACCATATGGAAACCTACGTTGCTCCAACCCTGGCTGCACTCGGTGAGGCTGCCCGAGAGATTCTTACCAACCTGAAGTTATTCCCACGAGCCGGTGCCATGGTACTGACACTCTCTGGAGAACTCGGTGCTGGTAAAACCGCGTTTGTGCAGCAGCTCGGTCTACATCTCGGGATAGCCGACACCATGGTCAGTCCGACCTTTGTGGTAATGAAACGATACCAAACTACCGACCAGGTATTTACCAACCTCGTCCATATCGATGCCTATCGCCTCGAAGATGAAGCTGAAACAATACCACTACATTTTAGTGATATTTTTGCTGAACCACACACACTTATTTGTATCGAGTGGGCTTCTCGTATACCGACAACGATCCCAAGTCCTCATGCCACTTTGTCCATTGTTGATGCAGATGGTGTTCGCACACTCACCTATACCAAACCTGTATGACCAAAAAACCTGCCCCTGAAACCCTTGTCCTGTTAGACGCTCACGCGATTTTACACCGGGCCTTTCATGCGTTGCCTGACTTCACGTCACCAAGTGGAGAACCAACTGGCGCTTTGTATGGGGTAGTAGCTATGCTCTTGCGGATTATTGAAGAGTTTAAACCAACCTACATTGCTGCTTGTTTTGACTTACCAGAGCCAACCTATCGGCACGATGCGTATGCAGATTACAAAGGGACGCGAACCAAAACGGATGAAGCACTGGTGATGCAGATCAAACGATCCTATGATATTTTTGCTGCTTTTGGTATTCCCGTCTTTGAAGTAGCTGGGTTTGAGGCTGACGATATGCTCGGTACCATTGCCCACCAAATGAAGGAACATAAAACAATTGAAGTTGTTATTGCTTCGGGTGATATGGATACACTTCAGTGTGTAGATAAAAAGCGGGTGAAAGTATATACCCTCAAAAAAGGCATTAATGACACCATTCTCTACGACGAGGCAGCAGTGCTCGAACGGTTTGGCTTTCCGCCAAAGCTTGTTCCTGACTACAAAGGTTTGCGGGGAGACACCTCAGATAACATTCCGGGTATCCGGGGTATTGGCGAAAAGACCGCTAGTGATTTGATTAGGCAATTTGGTAGCCTTGAGGCCATCTACAAGGTTCTTAAAAAAGATCCAGAGAAACTCAAAACTGCTGGTATCAAAGATCGGATGATAGGTCTCTTGCGTGATGGGGAAGAGGAAGCGCTTTTTTCAAAAATGCTCGCGACCATTCGCACCGATGCACCAATTACTATAGATCTTGAAACGATGCGCTGGCGTGAAAAGCTTGATACTGAACGCATTGGCGCCCTGTTTGGTGAGTTTGGTTTTCGTACCTTAGGAGCTCGGGTCAAAAGTATTATTGGTGCGACGCTTCCGACACCTGATGAGTCTACATTTGGGGCGAGTAACGTGAGTCACGAGCAGTTAACTCGACTCCAAATCTATCTTTGGCTGCTTGAGAGTGAGCGTACCAATGCATCCCTTTCAGATATTATCGACTATGGTCGGGCGTACCTTGGTACCACTGAACCCACTACTATTGAAACCGCGCTCGAGGCACGGCTCAAAGAGGAAGGGACCTGGCGTGTGTACGAAGAAATCGAGGCACCTCTGATACCGGTCCTTGCGTACATGCATGAGGTGGGAATTTCACTTGATGTGCCGTACCTGAAGACGCTCTCAGTAAAAATGCACGACGAACTCACCAAGCTCGAAACCGCGATTTATGAAGCAGCAGGGCAGACCTTTAATATCAATTCTCCAAAACAGCTGGGAGATATCTTGTTTGATACTTTAGGATTAAAACCAAAGCAGCAAAAGAAAACGGCGGGTGGGCAACGTTCAACCAAAGAGTCTGAACTCGAGAAGATGCGCGATATGCATCCGATCATTGATTACATTATGCGGTATCGGGAATTACAGAAATTGGTATCGACCTACATCGATAATCTCCCGACCTATGTGGCAAGTGATGGCCGGGTACACACTACCTTCATTCAAACTGGGGCCGCGACCGGCCGTATGGCGTCACAAAATCCAGGTCTCCAAAATATCCCGGTACGGACCGAAGAGAGTCGAGCTATTAGACAAGCTTTTGTTGCTACGCCGGGGTACACACTCGTGTCAATCGATTACTCACAAATCGAACTGCGGGTAGCGGCGATTCTCTCGCGTGATGAAAAGCTCATCGATATCTTCAAGCGTGGGGAGGATGTGCATACGGGGGTCGCTATGCGCGTCTTTGGGGTGACGGCAGAAGAAGTTACGAAGGACATGCGCCGCAAAGCTAAGGTGATCAACTTTGGTATTCTTTATGGTATGGGCGTTAATGCGCTGCGGGGTAACCTCGGTGATGATACAAGTCGGGAAGAAGCCCAACAGTTCTACACTGCTTACTTTAATACCTTCACCACCCTCGCCGCTTACCTTGAAGACACTAAAGCCGCGGCGCGACGTGATGGGTATACAAAAACCCTTTTTGGTCGTCGTCGTCATTTTCCGGGTATCAATTCAGGTGCACCCTTTATTCGCGCCATGGCCGAACGCATGGCGATTAATGCACCAGTCCAGGGTACGGCAGCCGATATGATGCGGGTAGCGATGATTAACATCTACACCCGTCTTACACTTGAGAATAAAACTGATATCGTCCGCATGCTCCTCCAGGTACACGACGAACTCGTTTTTGAGATTAAAGATGAGGTGCTCGCCAAAGAAATTGGTGTGCTTAAAGCCGAGATGGAAGCGGTACTTGCTGACTTTGAGACCTACGGAGTACCACTGACTGCTGAAGCTGCAACCGGAAAAAATTGGGGGGAGTTGGTACCCTACAAATAATAGAGATGCGAAAAAGGCGCCCGGAGGCGCCTTTATTCAAGCCGCTTTGTCTTGTTGCAGATTGTTAATCCAGGCCTTAAGCTCTGGCAACAGTGGCTTACAGTACACAAACGTAACGAGTTGTGAATAAATATGTGCCATCTGTTGTTTGGTTGTGAGGCGATTGCCAAAGACAAAAATCGGCAACTCCCGATTGCTGACATACCAGTTCTTTCCGATGGTTCGAATAACGCCTGGTTGTGGATCGCTGGGAGCTATGACTCCGTCAAAAAAGCCATGGGTTTCCTCGAACGCTTTGTTCAGGAGGGCGGCACTTTCGACGATTTCATAATCGACACCAGTTGCATCAAGGTGTCGTTTGATAGTTTTGGTTGGGGAGATGACTAAGAGACGCATCACCTTTTCCTTTCATCTTGTACTAATTCGTTTCCGCGCACACTGTAGTCTTTTAATAAGTATCTGTCAACTCAAGCGAGGTTTACAATGTTTGCTACAATAATGGCACTATGATGAAACTCTTTTATGGGACGGATACGATTAAAGTGAGACAGGTAGCAATGGCCGAAGCTGATACTTTGCGCGAGGGTGGGGTAAGCGTCGAGCGGCTTGAAACCAGAGATATCACGACAGCAAGACTGATTGATATTGCTTCCTCAGTGTCACTTTTTGGAGGTGAGACTGCGTATGTATTTGATACTCCGTCGGAGGATAAAGAAGTAGAAGAAATATTACTAAAGCACTTATCGGCTTTGGCAGAAAGTGGGCATACAATACTCATTATTGAGACAGCAGTATTAGCGTCGGTGACAAAGCAGTACGAAAAAGCCGGAGCAGAACTTGTTGAATATAAAAAAGAAACAGGCAAACAAACTTTTGACCCGTTTTTATTAGCCGGGGCGCTACTGACCAAAGACAAAAAAACCATGTGGATGTTACTCACTGAATCAGTCAGGCTTGGTATTCCAGCAGAAGAAACGGTCGGGATTATTTGGTGGCAACTGAAGACCTTGCGTCTCGCGGCGGTGGGGAAGTCGGCAGAGGAAGTGGGACTGAAATCCTATTCATATGATAAGGCGAAGCGAGCTTTGCGGAATTTTGCGCCGGGGGAATTGGAGCGGTTGTCGGAGACATTGCTGTCTGTACATCATGAGGCGAGAAGTGGGCGGACGGAGTTAGGAGTGGGGTTAGAGAAGTGGGTGTTGGGGGTGTAGGGATCTTCCCCTACGGGACGGTACAGGTTTCGTAACATTATTTGTGGTCACGAATCACTAAGTATATTTCTTCACTACGTTCGAAATCTACTAAGTGTTCGCGACCCCGCCTCGCGGTTTTCTGCTTTGGTCAAGCAGAAAACATCGCTGCGGCTCGCGCCACCGTCGCAAGCAATACTAATTGCTTGCTAAACCAAAAACATCCCCATTAGCTAATGGGGATGTTTTTGGTTTTCGGTGGTGCGCCCAGTAGGGATCGAACCTACGACCTTCTCCTTAAAAGGGAGCTGCTCTACCGGCTGAGCTATAGGCGCATTCTTTTTTATGTAAAAAAGGTGCGAGCACTATACCATATTAGATTGGTAAATCAAACGCTAGTGATCCAGCGCCAGTGATAAAGAGCGTGATGCCAATAGCGAGTAGCAGGATGGTGGTTCGGGTATCGGGGAAGCTTGAGTCACTGAAGTAGCGTCTGAGGACCAGTAATTTTAGGCACCAGAGAATAGATAATAGTGCTGCCACTTGGGTAAAGAGGCCGATGATAAAAAGTCCACCAATCACAAATTCGGTAATGATAATCATCACAACTGCAAATTTTGGCCAAGGCCAAAGCGGAAGACGAAGTGTTTCCGTAAGTCGGGCACCGTCTTGTTTATGGCGCAGTGCTAGCTCAATCCAAACAAAACCAACTACAATACGGAGAATGGCATACCCAAAGAGAGCAAGGAATTGCAAAGGGACTAGATTCAACATACTTACTCTGGTAGTCTAGCACATATGCGGTATGTCATTCTCCATAACATTCGAAGTAAATACAACGTTGGTGCTATTTTTCGTACCGCTGATGCGGCGCGAGTGACAACACTTTTTCTTACCGGATATACACCAGGTCCGAAGGACCGTTTTGGTCGGGTTGACCAAGAAATTATGAAAACCTCGCTTGGTGCCGTGGAGACAGTTCCGTATGAGCATGCCCCCACCGTCGAAGCTGTGGTAGAGAGGCTACAGCGGGAGGGGGTGGAAATTGTGGCTGTAGAGATTGCACCCGGAAGTGTCTCTCTCTACGATTATCAACCTAGACGGGATGTGGCGTATATATTTGGAAATGAAATCGAGGGTGTACCAAAAAGCGTGTTAGCGAAGGTTGATCGTATTCTAGAAATCCCAATGGGTGGGATGAAAGAGTCACTTAATGTATCTGTGACGGCTGGAGTGGTATTATTGCATCATCCGTATGATGTCTCGACTTAAGATTTTTTTTGATTGGTTGGTGGATCATCCGCGTTATGCGGGGATGATAGTCGGGGTGGGGCTCGGATCAGCTTTTGTATGGCCACTTGCCACACCATTTGTCATGGTGTGTTTATTTTTGGCGGTGTATCTTATTGAACGAGTTCCACTAACAGTCCTCCCGACAGTCCTTATGCTGGTCTTTGGCATAAAGTCGCTTATCGCCTTATCGTGGTTTTGGAGTACCTACCCGATTTCATGGTTATTTGAATTAGCACCCAGTACGCAATATATTGCTATATTTTTTTATTGGACCAGCTCCGCTTTATGGTTGTCATCAGCTGGGTTGATATTGGCGCTGTTGTGGCGGTTTAGTCCATTGCGGTATCGTCGGTATTTACTGCCAGCAGTATGGGTCTTGGCAGAATATCTTGGGGCAGTTGTTTTTTCGATTTTAACTGCAGGTCCGGGATCATATATCACCGGCGCCTTTTCGTTTGGACATATTGGCTATCTTTTTCCGTACCTAACACCAATTGCAGTATGGGGTGGGGTATATGCGGTCGGCTTGATTGGACTTATATTGGTGGTGATTATATATGACTACTTCACCACTAAACGACTGTTCCGTTTTGGGGTGATGATATGTATGTTACTAATAATCATAGCGGGGTCAGTTTTGTACCGAGTACCAGCAACACCATTACCAGTCGTGGTCGCAATTAATACTACTTTTCCGGCTGCCACCAATCAAGAGACGCGGCAGGCAGCGCTTGATGAGATGATGAAGGTAGCGGTTAGTTTGCAGCCAGAGTACATTATCTTGCCAGAAGACTCACGGTATCTCTATACATACAAATCTGATCAGTTGGGAGCTGCTGTTGCGGTAGAGGCCTGGCAAATCCTTCATGCTACCAGTACGGCAATGGTGATTGATAGTGGTCGTACCACCGATGAAGTAACCGGTAAGATCGTGGCGCGGGCATTTTTATGGGGTACCAGTTCGAGTTTATACACAGCCGATAAACAGTACTTGGTACCCCAAGGGGAGTACATGCCGTCACTCTATGCATTTGTTTTACGTTTTATTGGGCTTGGTGTAGTAGCTGACGCTTTATCAGAAACCATTAACTACACTTCAAGTCGGCGTGTGGTGGCAGCGGAGGCCTTACCGTATGTCCCTAACCTCCTTTTTTGTTTTGAGAGTGTCAGTCCGCTGGCAGCTAAACGACTGATTGCAAATCGATCAAGTGATTTTATTGTGCACCCGATGTCACATAGTTGGTTTAATGAACCGCGCGTATTGTGGCGACAGCTCGAGACCATGCTTCGCTATCAGGCGGTGTTTGCGCGTACGCCGATTGTGAGCGTAGGGAATGAAATCCGCGGTCAGGTGTACCAACCAAATGGTGAAATAGAAACATATACCACCATTGCTACATTTCCCTTTGGAACTATTGATAGTACCCCGGCGGCACGAGTGGCCAACTAGTTGTTACAGACGAGCCAGTTCTTCTTTTACTACCTCAGCATCACTCCACACTTGTCGTGTGTTATTTGGTCCCATGATATATGGATCGGTCCCTTTACCTGAAATAAGGACATACCCACCTTCAGGTGCCATAGCAAGCGCTGCACGGATAGCCTCACGTCGGTCCATAATAATGGTGAGTTTACTTTTGTCGTCTATACCTTTGGCCATATCGTCAACAATCTTGCGTGGGTTTTCATCGTACGGATCTTCGTTAGTGAGGATAACCTGATCACAGTAGTGGGCAGCAATACTACCCATCTCGGGTCGCTTCCAGGTATCTCGACCACCACCGGTGTTACCGAGGATACACACTTTAGGAACATTGGGGAAAGCTTCGTAGAACTGCTTAAGTGAATCAGGGGTATGGGCGTAGTCCACCACGGCAGTCACAGCCTTTTTGTCTTTGCTGCTGTGGAATTGTTCAACCCGGCCATGGACAGGTGGTAGGGAACGAAAAGCCCGTTCGATAGTGCTCAAATCAACACCAAGTGCCCGAGCCAAGGTGGTAGCAGCAAGTGCGTTGTAGACATTAAATAATCCAACGAGCGGAACGCGAATCGTAGTGTTTTCTATAACCATAGTGACACTCTCTTTTTGTAACGTGTACAACGACACATCACTCAGTCCGTAGCCAATTTTGTGTTCAACATCAAAATTAAGGAAATCGACTCCATGCTCATTATCGGTATTGGCAATAAGGTAACGTGGCCGCTTCTTTGAACGAAAGACTGCTCCAGCAATACGGAGCTTGGCATTTTTATAATTTTCAAATGACCCATGCGACTCGATATGCTCCGGACTGAGATTGGTGAAAATGAGGGCATCAAACTCAATAAAGCGGTGACGGAATTGTTTGGCTCCTTCGGAGGTCATCTCAAGTACGACATGCGTACAGCCGGCATCAGCGGCCTTACGCAAAAATCGCTGGACGAAGAAACGCCCCGGGGTGGTCATCTTAAATAGATTCTTTGTCTCTTCGTCTCCAATCATAAAGCGGATGGTGGAGAGAGAAGCGACTTTAAACCCATGGGTGCGTAGGAGATGAGCGGTCATTTCAGTCACGGTGGATTTACCCTTGGTGCCAGTAACCGCAATCACCGCCAGATGGCGGCTTGGATGGCGATACCAGACTGCACCAGTGTAGGCGAGGAGAAAGTGATAAAGCGGGCGGACCTGTTGTAATAGGGTTTTGGGAATAAAACGCTTGAGACGATACAAGATTGAGTCCATATCTCTTTATTATACGGCGTTCTCATGGCTTTGGCTAATCAGAACAAAACCGGTTTTACTATAGCAAAGTGACTTCTCCCGCCGTATACTTATAACTGTTATGCTGGGCTATGTTATTAATAAAATTGCCAGTCTACTCATTCCAATAGTGGCCATAGCGGTGGTGGTTGCACTGGTGCCTGTGCCGCAAAGTTGGACCTTACTCCTCGTTCTGGTGTCGCTGCTTGGGTACACCCACTATTTCATTGGTGCCTACTACCAACATCAAGCTTGGCGTCGTCGTGGCATGTATAGACGTTTTTTATATAGATTTACACTACTGAGTGTAGTTTCAGTTGGATTGGTAGTTTTGGCAATCTTGAATGATCTCCTTTGGTTAGTAGCAATTTTGACCATTCCATACTTTGTTTGGCATGGGTATGAAAATGAACATACACTCTTCACTCGTGCGACCGGTCAGCAGCTGTCTGTGTGGTTACTAGGGGGTATTAGCGCCGTCGCTGTTGGAGCGACCATTGATGCCTTTCGGCATACGAGTGCCAACTTCTCTTATTCACTTATCTATACAGCGGGACTCATCCCAAAATTTACAGGTACATTGGCAGAGCTGGATTCGTATTTGTACTTCGTTGGTTTTGGTCTAATGTTAGTGGGGAGTATGGCAATTTGGTTCGCTACATTCAAACGCTACTCCAGAGCCAATGTTTTTTGGAGTGTAGCATCAGCTACTGCACTTATATGGTTTTTTATTGACAATCCACTGCCATATATTTGGCTATTTGTATTATTACTCGGGTACCATTTTCTCACGTGGGGAATTCACTACGGAGTCGTTTTTTGGCCACAAACAAAAAAATTCTTTAACTACCTCATGGTACATGGTCTGGTGGTGGTTGGGGTAGTAGTAGTTTCTATGGGTATTGGTTTGATTACTAGTCAATTTCCACTGGGTTTACTGAATAGTGAATTCTTTTTGACTGCCACACTTGTGCATATCTCGACTTCATTCTTGAACGACAACTGGTTACAAAAAGCCCTCGGGTTATAACCAACGTGTATAATATATGTAAGAAATATCAGTTGATATTATCGGTACATTACTAACATAATTTTATCATATGGAACCAGAGATTGAAGGACGTCTCGTGAGCGACCATAAAGTGATATCTCGCCGTACATACAAACGGATTGGAATAACTTTCGTTGGCCTCTGTTTCTTGGTGGGAGCTCTATACACTGGGTATATGTTTTATGCGGCGCCAACCATTCGTGAAGATAAACTATGGCAAGAGTTTGAAGCCAAAATAGCTGAAATAGAAGCCAATCCCCCAGCCTTTGAATTCATCGTTGTACCAAATGCTCTCGAAGCTATTTCTCTCCCAGAACGTATCAATCAAGATCCTGAAGAACTAAAGACTGAGTTCTTGTTGGCTCAAGCCAAAACCTCTCGCGTTAATGAGGAGCCGCCTACTATCTTTGATATGCCAGTTGGAGAAACTACGTATATCGAATACATCAATAATCTTCCGGTAGAGTTGCAAGAGACGCTGTTCCAAATGCACGACGAGTTGCGGGCCGTAACCAGGTCGCTTGGTACGATGTATGAGCAGGTGCCACTAGCCGAGCGTATCGGAGAAGGTGATCAAGTAGCCTACAAAGACTTACTGACTCCAGAGAAAGACCAACCACTGGTCTACCCCAGTCTTCGTGTGGTTGAGGCAGAGTTCATTCACCAAGTGTTAGCCACCCAGTTCCCAACAAATGCGCCTTTTTACCAGGAATATGTGAACTCATACATCGCAGATGGAGTGGGATATGGGTACTATTCTGCACTTGAGGCTGATGTAGCTAAAATGGTGGTAAGTGATTACCTAGCGGCCGCAAGACAAAATGCCTCTACAGCCGCAGTGTTACAATCATTAGAATAAAGGTATGATATTCACTCTAAAACTTGGTTCTGCATTAATAATTATTGCAAGCCTCAGTATATTTGGACTCATTCAGCATGTTGAAGCGGGAGGCGGTGGAGGAAATAGTAATGGTGGAGGAAATAGTAACTCACGGCCGGCCGCAAGCCCCACATATAATTGGAGTAGAGCAGCTGCAAATGCTACTACTCAAGCCTATAACAACTTAGCTCGGTCACTCAATCGTAATTATACGTACAGTACCCGTACAACATATAACTCAACGTATGGTTGGGGTTACACAACAGTAAGAAATGTGCCTGAGCGGGGCGGTGGCAATAACATTAATTTTGGTAGAGGTATCCCAGACACTCCATCAACAACTTGTGAAAATCAAAACCTCACAACGATTGATATATTTTTTGTTCCTGCCGGTGCACAACCAGCGCCTGGTAACACTAATCCTTCAACACAAGGGGTTTCCTTAGCAGTACTCACTTCTAACCCATATCAGCGGCATATAATTCCCAACAATGAACTTGAGGTTGGAGTCTTGTATGATCCAATAGTGCAGGTACGAAATTACGCTTTAAATTGGATGCCGAGCACTTGTGCCCCTAGTCCAGCGTCTGGAGCACGAGGCTTTCGTTTAATTCCAACCGTGCACGCAGGTGGTGGCAGTAGTGACAGGGGTGCGACACCGCAACCAAACGACTACCCCAATAACTTCCGGACCCAAGCCCCATTTGGCGCAAATGGCTCGTTCCCAATTCGGGCTCGCATTGATGTAGGGAATAACAATACCTATGAGTGGGAACAGTACCTCAACGCTCTAGGCCCAATCGCTAATGGTCGAAGTATATTCGTGCGTTTGCCGTCGTTCTCGACACCTGAAGGTGGTACCCATACAATCGAAGTTGTTACCGATATCCGCCACAATGTTGATCCGGGACGTGGCTGCTTTGCTGCCAGTACACCAGCCTCAGCCGGTTGGGGTTGCGTCCGCGAAACGAGTGAGACTGATAATGATCGCAGTGAAGCCTTCACGACTCGTGTTGGTAATGCGAGTTACCGACTGGCGGTTGATGTTTCAGATGTTACCGTGCGAGCTGGCTCAATGCTGACCGAGGTACCATTTGTGGGTATCAACACTGGCCTGGCAACCATTAATGACTATCGATACCGAGTAACCATAAACGGCGCAACTTTCGCGAGCACCACTCGCACCACCAGTCTCGCTCCATCAGCCAGAGAGACTGTCCGCGCTACTGGTAGCTACACCGCACCTATGACACCAACATCATTACCACTGATAGTTTGTGCTCGGATCGCTACCAGTACCGAAGTATGTGATACCGCTCGTCTTATTGTGACCACCCCACAGTGTTCAGATACTCGAGATAATGAACCAGACGGCACCTTAGATGCTAATGATCCAGGTTGTTATGGTGACCCACTGGATCCAACCACCTATGATCCAAACGATGATAACGAAGGGGATATGGCTACCACCTCACCATCGGTAACTATCGAATTCAAACCAGTAGTGAATCCAGTTCGGTACAATACCGGTGCAGCACTCGAGTACGTGATCAATGGTCCCGCCCTAATGTCCTGTGTGGTAACTGGTGGGGAAACGAATAGTCCTATCATGCATACACCACCTCGCACCACCGGACAGATAACCACCGCGCCCGTGACTAGTACCCAACAGTACACACTCCGCTGTACCGTCAGTGTTGGTGGCAGTATCCTCCAGTTTGAGCGTACAACTACAGTAGATGTCTTGCCACAAATTCAAGAAACGTAAAAGTTAAAAATAGCAGATACCAAAAAAAGCGCCAGGTTGGCGCTTTTTTTGGTATCCACGAATTTAGTTTTAGAAAGTGTCCGTCTTTGTAAGAGCATGCCATAATATGATTATGGATTCGTTACAACAAAAATTCGGCGGAGAACCGGATATTATTACCCCAAAAAGACCTTGGCTCCCGTTGGTAGGACTCGGCATTATGAGCTTAATCGGATTTGGAGTGATTGGTTACTGGTGGTTACAACCAGCTCCAACTCCAATAGTGAAAGACGTTGTTCCCGTGACACTGACAGTTGAAGAGGTGGAGTCATATCGTGCGTCATTACCACGTACCTTCAATGGTGCTGAACCGGTAGTAGAAGGATCCACTTCGGAAGAACTTATTGTGCCAACAAAACAAACGTTGACAGATCCGATGATTGAAAATTTTGATGAGAATAACAATGCTGGGAATGTCACTAATGATGTAGCGGTATCGTATGTGCCACCAGCTGAGGCGGTAGGTGTGCCGGTTACGATTGCGATGGGTAGTGACGCGACGGCCAACATGACCAGTGTCATGCCAAACAACACCTCATATGTCGAGGGAGACGTTACGATTAGTGACGTTACTATTACACAGCCAGATCGTAGCGAAAAGACTCCTTTTTCGGCCACCGGTGTTGTTAACGGTACTGACGACAATTTACAGAAAGTGAGCGTTTCAAGTAACGGGGAAGTGATTGAGCTTGAGGTGTCTGGTGGATCTATTAAAACAACTGATGGTCGATTAATTCCATTTTCGGCATTACGTACAAACGATATTGTTGAAATTTATGGACAACGATATAAGGACGTCCCAGTGGTAGCTGAAGTCACCATAACTTTGATTGGTGTCCAAGAATTTATTCCGGCGATTGATATTGGTGTATAAACATATGAAAAAGGTAATAATTTTAGCTCTGGCCCTACTATTCCTTCAAACTGCGTCACCAGCGGTAGCGGCTGTCGGCGGCTGGGAACACTTTCAAGCCCAGCAATTAGGACGCCATAATGGTGATTGTTCATCAGGGCAGTCAAAGCGCGACTTCATTCTCAAAGACTATAGTAATAATGACATTAACCCGCAAGGGTTACGAATGAAAGCACAGGTTGTTGGTCGTAATGATGGTAATGGTGCTTGGGAGGTTACAAGAGAAACTGAGTGGGTAACCAACACAAACATTAGTCCGGCTGTTTGTTACAGTCCCGATACCGAGTCTACCCGAGTAGTAGTAGAAGCGGCCGATAGTTCACCGTACATGCCCTTTTACGGGGCTGGTTGGTGGGGGGAAACGGCAGCTTCACGTGAGGTTGAGCGTGGTCGCTATCAGCGCGGCGTGGTCCACCTAAAAGCCAAAGGGGTACCCACAATCGATCTTATGGCACCCGCTGAAGTGTTCCTACGAACCAGTACGCCAACTTTTATCGTCCGCACTAATGATGCCCCATTGCTCTACAATGCTACCGCA
The DNA here is from genome assembly GCA_046293175.1 of Minisyncoccia bacterium. Lineage (GTDB taxonomy): Bacteria > Patescibacteriota > Minisyncoccia > Phycocordibacterales > UBA918 > OLB19. The sequence goes on from JBKBPM010000002.1 coordinate 176,670, forward strand.
ATGTCGAGAACTTTTATTGGGTTTTGGCAAAACAACCGTCGTACTGCTCGTTTTGCTCAAGAGCACGGTGGGCTCAGTGGAGTACGGCAATTTACTCCAGGCAATTTTCCAGATGGTTTATATACCTGGACAGTAGTGCAACAGCTCAACGGTGTAGCCGATGTTGAGCAAATGCTCAATACCTTCGATCGGTCATGTGGTGCTGCCGTGGAGCGTGTTGATTATGCACTTCGAGAACAGGGAGGTATCAGGCCAATAAACCCTCGTGATATAACAGCGAGTGTCGTCGTGCGAAATAGTAGAACGCAGGCAATTGTCAGTGAAACCCCATTTGCTGCTGGCTCGACAGTTTCTCCGGCGGTTTGTTACGACCAGAGTACTCAGAGCATCGGTTTAAGATTACAGGTTGATGCAAATGCTTACTACTTCAATGGTGGTACTGAGACAGTACGGCAAAGTTCACAAGTAACCGCAAACGCCCAAGGAAAATTGTACTTCCGTATCATTGCCGAACTTCCTGCTCGAACAAGACAGGTTACTGAACCAATCAATATGCAATTTACTCCAATCGGGAACATCAACACCCTCAAAGACTTGTATACACAACGGTGGAGGTGGGTTCCGGGGACTGGTATTTCAGAAACCAAACAGTTCTATATTGATAGAACATTACCAACCTTAACAGCCTCATTGCAGGCTGCTACATCAACAGCTGGATCGCAGGCGATTGCTACCGTAAACGCTCGTGATATGGGTTCAGGTCTGCGACAAATTAATATGGTTTTCACACCTGTTAGCGGACAAGGAAGTGTTGCCACAGTAACAATTCCATTTGCAGTCGGAACCGGCATCATCGGTGGTCCAAAAGATACTCAAGTGGTTACTTGGCGTACAAATCTCCGACCAGGCACTACGTACCGCTACGTTGCTACTGCTGTTGATGTGGCCGGCAACACAATGAGTACTGCTGCCCGCACCTTCACTGCGCCAACACTAACGCCTGATATTGCCTTCCAAAACTTCTTTATCCGCAGCACGTGTACACCTGAGGCAGTGAACTTTGTGGTAGATGCATTTTGTCCATTAACCACCGTAGCTATGGCGATTCGTAATACCAGTAATGGTGTTATCAACCGCGGGGTGAATATTCCGTATCGTATTGAGTACCGCTACCCAGGTAATGACACGGGTGTTTGGACTGAGGTTTATCGTGGCAATTATGCGGGTGGCTTAGAAGCCCAGGCTACTACACCGGTATTTAATGTCGCTATAGCCCGAAGTATGCGGGGAAGTGGACAGCTACGCGCCTTGGTCAATATGGCGCCCCAAACGAACAATTCGATTGGTGAAACAGAATTCAGTAATAACACCAGCCCAACCCGTACCATTGTATTTGCGACAACGCCGCCGACGCTCACCCTCACTACCGATCGTAGTACTGTCAGAAGTGGACAAACGGTCACTCTAACGTACAACATTGAGTCACCACAGCCGTTTACTTGTGAATTGCGTGGCAATGGTACACCAACGGTTATTCGTCATGAAGGTGGAGACACGACTGGTTCAATCCAAACTACTCCTATCACCAGTACTCAGACGTTTACCCTATCTTGTGTCAGTGATATGGGTGGTGAACCAACGGAGCAAAGTATAACGGTTGAAGTGATACCGTTTATTGATGAGGTCTAACTAATTAAAAAACAAAACACCCCACTTTGGTGGGGTGTTTTGTTTTTTAATTGAGTTGCCGCAGAGCTTCTCCGACAATTGCACTGGTCGAATCACCAGAACCAATCGCGTCAAGTACCTGCCGTACTGACTGTGGGTTGTACCCGAGCGTGACGAGTGTATCAAAGGCGTCTTGGTAGACGGTACCGCGTACCGGTGCAGTTGGTACAATTGTCGTATCAAGTTTGTCTTTGAGTCCGAGGATAATTTTTTCGGCCGTTTTTTTTGAAATACTCGAGAGTTTTGTCAGGTGTAGTGGGTCTTCAGCAGCCACCGCTTCAACAATTAATGTACGATCAGCCTGGTCCATAATTTGGAGAGCACTTTTTGGTCCAATACCGGAGATGGTAAGGAGGAGTTCAAAGAGGTCGAGATCTTCACGGTTCACAAATCCATAGAGGTCTAAGGCGGTTTCGCGTACTGCCAGGTGCGTATAGAGACGAATGATTTCCCCTGGAAGGGTAATTAGTCGGTGGGTGACCGCTACCATATACCCAACGCCACTTGAGGTCTCAATAATAAGTGTGTTACCGCTAGTCTCGACGACAGTGCCAGAAATGAGGCGAATCATAGTGTTTCTATTGTACACTAATCTGCGGCGGATGGTCGCCATTGATTTATTTTGTCAAATACCGTATAGTACGCACCACATAACAAATCAATATGGCAATTACTAAAAATGCAAAAAAAGCAGTCCGCAGTAGTGAGCGAAAGCGTGTATACAACCTTCGCCGTATTACCGCAATGCGCGAAGTAGTGAAGTCGGTCCGAAAGTCGGCTGCTCTAGGTACTGTTACAGACGCCAAGGCTGATCTCGCAAAGGCGTACAAAGCTATTGATAAGGCTGCTAAGCGTGGTGTTATCAAAGCTAATACTGCAGCACGAAAGAAGTCTCGTTTGGCTGCTGCAGTCAAAAAGTCAACCAAAAAGGATTAAATCTTGGTAACAGAACAAAAACCACTCGCATGATGTGAGTGGTTTTTGTATACTAGTGGCATATGAAAGCAACCTACATGATTGTGGTGCTGATGTTATTTACGCTTATCGGTGGTTTGGGATGGCTCATGAGTCGTTACCTTGATACCACACCAACGTCAATATCAGAAGACGAAGCTGCACGTTTTGCAGATGCTACAAAAGTTTTTTATAAAAGCGAAGCAGGGGAGATCACTGTTGAATATATAAGTAATCTAGCGCGGGTATCGGGTGGAGCTTACGACGGGATGGTTTTTAGGCAAGTGGTGGCTGCTTCCGGTGCAAAGTACAAAGGCGAAAGAGGTGTTACTTTATGGACTAAAAATAATGAGGTGCGCATTGAAACCCCACAGCAGGTGGTCTATACCGGAACTGCGGTGCCGAGAGAGGAGCCGGTTCCAACACCGCCTCCAATAGTTCCTGAGACGCTGGTCGCCACATCATCAGTCGCAACAACATCCCCTGAAACGAGTAGTCTCACTGAAAAAACCTGGGTATGGGAGTCTGCGATTCAAGGTAGTGAAACCATACAACCGAAGAAAGCTGATGCTTTTTCACTTATCTTTACGGCTGACGGTACGATGCAAGGAAAAACCGATTGTAATGGCTTTGGTGGGGAGTACACTATTGCTGGTTCAGAAATCAAACTAGGCGCGCTCCAGTCAACGCTCATGTTCTGCGAAAACTCAGAAGAAGGACTGTTTGTAAGCTTGATAGAAAGTCCTTTGACGATTGTTGCAGTGACTGACACTACACTTGAATTCAAAAATGCTTCGGGTGATATGTTGCGCTTTAAGCGTGGGGAGTAGCTCTCTTACCAATGCGCTAGTCTCTTTAACTATTACTCGGATATATTCATCGGTGCAACACGATACTACAATTTACTTGATTGGAGTGAAATAAAGATTTCGTTATCGTAGCTGATTCCTTGATAATAGATTCGTACTATGAGACTTTGATTTTCAAAGTAATCTTTTGGACGAATAGATATTTTACGGTGATATATCTTGTTCAGTTTTAAGGGTATAACATCAATTTGGTATCGAAGTGGTTTACCAGGAAGTGGTTCAAGGCTAAGTATTTCAATTTTTTCCGTCCCATTTATTACTTGTATCTCCATTTCTTTCGAAGGATATAACCATTCTAAAAGTACACTTGGGATTCTAAAACGAAAGAGTCCATATCACACTTTTGGTTTAAGTGAAAAACTTATATCAGTTACAGTTAGATTGAAAGCCGCAGCTTCTGGCCAGAATATGTTTTTTGATTTAAGAAATTATGAACTATGGATGTCTAAATCCTCTGGAATAAAGAAAACCTTAAACGTAAGAGGTATAAATTTCTTTAACAATGGTTTCATTGTAAATTTAATTACTCCTAGAATCAATGCCAAGCCAATAGTTATTTTAATCATAATGTTACATTTTACCACCTGAGAGAGATTCGGTCGCTACACGACCAGTACACCTTTTGGGTACTTTATTTCGCACGGCTCATAAAGTTCTGCAAAAGGTTTTCGAATCCCTACGCACAAGCTCCCAGCTTGTGCTCTCTCTCCGCGAACAAAAAAGGCGCCAAACGGCGCTCTATTTTGTACTCGCGGAGAGAGAGGGATTCGAACCCTCGAGGAGCTTTCACCCCTAACAGTTTTCAAGACTGCCGCCTTCAACCACTCAGCCATCTCTCCAATATATGCAATTTTTGTAGGTGGTTGAAGGTTCGTCCACCTGGCACTGGTTCGCTTTCGCTCACATCGTGCCTCCGCGATTTGATCGCGGAACGGATCAAAAGTGAAACTTTTCACTTTTCATCCACTCAGCCATCTCTCCAAATATATTCAGTTGTGGCATGCACTATAGCATTTTTTTGATTTTATACAACCATAGCTCGTAGGGGTGCGAGGGTAGGGGAAAGACCACTTTGACGTCCATCCCCATGCTAAAATAAAATTACTATGAATGAAGCAATGCGGAGCATTACCTGGGAAGCCCCAGAACGTGCGCGTGGCGACAAAGGCGGGGATTGGTACTTTGCACTAAGTATTTTAACGGTGGCGGTAGTGATTGCCGCTATTATTTTTGGTAACTTCCTTTTTGCAATTTTGGCTGGTCTCTCTGGGGCGTCGCTCGCGGTCGCTGCGTCACAACCACCGCGGATTATCCGGTACGGGGTCAGCGTCCGTGGGGTGCTTGAGGAGAACATCGTTCATCCTTTTGCGTCACTGCGGGCTTACTCGATTAATGAAGATGACCCGCGTGGGCCACAACTTCTCATTCTTTCGACGAAGACATTTGCCCCGATGATTGTCATGCCGATTCCCGAGGAATACATTGATGATATTGATGCTATCTTGTCTGAACGACTACCAGAGGAAGCTCTCGAGGAACCACTGTTTAATCGGTTGCTTGAACTAGCTGGATTCTGATACTATCTTTCCCGTAACGTGACAAACAAAAAAGCTTGTGGTACTATGCCACGCATCGCTCTCATAGTTTAATGGATAGAATGCCGGTTTGCGGTACCTGCGATCCAGGTTCGATTCCTGGTGAGAGCACAAACGGCCGACCCATATGCGCAAGCATATGGGTCGTTGCCGTTTGTAGCTCTCACCAGGAATCGAAAGACTGTTCCGGGGTCCCCTTAGGGCCGGAACAGTCCGGGTCGGGCGAATGAGATATTTTATGAGGCACGAAATAAAATATCCATGAGCGTGACCGATTCCTTCTAAAGAATTGCGTTAGGAATCGAAGCCCGATTGAGCTGGATTATGAGCTTGCGAAATAATCCAGCCAATTGGGTGACTTCCCCTGTAAGGACCGATTCCTGGTGAGAGCACAACTACGAAAAAGCGCACCCTTATGAGTGCATTTTTCGTTCGTGCTCCCATCAAAAACTACCTGAAGCATAATGTAAAACAGCATCCCTTTCGGGAGCTGTTTTACATGAGCTAATTATTAATCGACAATTGTTACAACACTTGTCTCAAAGCGGTTTGCCGGAGCTGCTGTCCATGTTTGGTTTGGATTAGTAGCAGTTGCAGCATACTCGAGAGTGAGGAGTCGAAGTCGGCTTGATGTTAGCGGTGACTGTGGCTGGTGGGTAACTGAGAGGGTAACCGTCCTGGTCTGTCCTTCTGGAATAAAGAAGTAGTTCCCTTGTTCTCGAGCCGATGATGAGATGACGGCAGTACCAGTTGCAGAAAGACTATTTCCACTTGCGTCGCGAAGTTCATATGATATCGCAGCTGTATTTGATGGCATATACACATCTTGGTTAATCGCTGTGACATCAATTGAAATCTGATAGGTGGCATAGTCATTTAGGCTGCCATTTGTACTTGTGACTACTGCATTGGTATTTTTGATAGTCACTGCCGCTCCAGCTGTTTGAAGAATATGGGTATCACCAGATACTGTGCCTGAGAGTTGGTTGCCGCTGAGATCGTCAGCACCTTCGGCTTTGATAGTCGAGCCAACCACGCGGCCTGAAATTGTGGTCCCTTCATACATTGCAGGTAAGGCTTTGAAGTCTACCTCAACAATAGCGGTGACTCTGTCGCCAGCATCTATGACCAGCTCATTGCTTTTAAAGTCGAATGTGACAATTCCTGTTGTGCCGTCAACAAGTGCTTTACGGGTATAGGTTTTACCATCAATTATGATTCGCACGTCGCGCACCAACGTATTCATGGTTCCTGTACTGACGGATAATTCTATTGGTAGGCTGTTAATTTCTATGTCATTGATACTGTCATCAGTATCAAGGTCAAAGGCAAATACAGGGGTGAATCCTGAACGAGTAGTTCGATTGAGTACCAAAGTGGTGGCATCAATGTCATCATCACTAGTACGAATCATCAATTCGTCACCAGTCCCCGCTTCTTCAAGTGTAATTTCAACTTGTTCACTATTATTGCCGATCTCAACCGTTGTTCGCTCTGCATCAAGAGCACGAATACCGTTGTTTGGTACATAAACCGTCCAGTTTTCTCCATCACTGATACCGCGGATACTATTTGCAGCAGATACCTTAACTGTTAATTGTGTATCACTGTCTTCGGCTAGGAAGTGATTGAGACCTGAAATACGGAGCGTTGCTTCTCCTGTAGATCGGTTTATATCACGCCAAGCTGATTTTGAACTAGTATTAATGCGGGCAATACGGTTATTACCGTCCCAGATGCTCACGTCACTGAAAGTGTCCCAAGCATCCTTTTCATTGTTAGCAGTATTTGGTTTAAAAACCAAATCAATACGTTGTAGTGTTGCGTCCCCGTCTTCTACGGTAAACTCGATATCAGCAATCGAACGGTTCTCGTCACGTTCTTCAAGAGTGGTATCATCTCCTGCTTTAAATTGATAATCTCGAAACGAAGCTTCTCCCTGTGGGGTTGGATTTGTTGGAGTGGTGGTACCAGTGCCAGGGTTAATTGGAGTTGATACACAAGTTGCATTTACTTTAGATCGAGTAACGGGACCGAAGTAACCAACGGCTGGTGTAATGTTTTGACTTCGCTGATAACTGCTAAGCGCTTGTCTTGTTTGTTCACCAAAATATCCTGTCGCTCCAGCAGAAATAGTGTGCCCTTTCGCTATAAGATACTGTTGTAGACGAGTAACTTCACTCCCGGTACGTCCAACCGTTAGATCTGATGTAAACGGAAGACAAGTCGTTGGGGCAGTGTTATTGCGCAATGCCTCAAGCTGTGCAAGTAATTGTGTAATCTGAGCTTGTAGATCTGCTACCGTGGTGTTAGCAGAGGCTGTGGGCGCAGGGACGCCCGCTGTCAAAAGGGAAAGTGCGAGCATACTGCCCACCACACCTTTCTGGATTTTAGAATACGGTTTCATTATAAGTTTATTAGATGTTTTGTAAGTAGACGATGGGTCGTCAGTACGCGTCCGTACAAATATATAGACACGAGACCTTGGCAAATCTCACACGAAGTAATAGTTGACAGTGGCAGTCGTCATAGTACTGTGAGGAAACAGAGCGAGCGGTGTCTATATATATGGATAAAGAAACATGGTTTACAAAATTGTACGACTCTCACGCAGATGCAATCTGGCGATATTTTATGGTACGTCTTGCAAATGCAGAGCGCGCAAATGAATTAACTCATGACACATTTTTGCGAGTCTGGGAGGTTGTCACAAAAGGGGATATTATAGAATATGAACGGACTTATCTTTACGTAGTAGCAAAACGTTTGTTTCTCAATGAGATTCGCAATAAAAAGATCATGACATCACTAGATGACTTAACAGAAATTGGTTTTGATATCCCTGATACTGAAGTTTTGCCAGACCGTGCAGCTGAGCACCAAGAGCTCTGGCAAAATCTCAGTATGATCTTACCGTCGTATCAAGAAGTTCTTATTTTGCGATACGTGGACGGTTTGCCGGTCAATGAGATAGCCAAACTCCTGGAGGTGCAGGAAACGAATGTATCGATGAGAATTAAACGAGGAATTGATGCACTGCTAAACCTATATCAAAAAAAACCGCACACGACATGAAAAATCAACACGACATCGAACAACTACTTTCTACATTATCTCCCGACGATACGTCATTTGACCGTGCCGGTGTAAAGTCACGGCTGATGAAAAAAATTTCAGAAAAACCAATTCCATCATTGTATTATTCACATGTGCGTAGGTTTGGAGTAAGTATTGCAATGCTTTGTATATTGTTCACGGGGACTAGTTATGCATCACTTTCGAGTCTTCCAGGTGAACCACTGTATATAGTTAAAGTTAATGTGGCTGAAGAGTTGGTTGCTCTAACAAAACGTTCACCGGATACAGCACTTGATTATGCGATTGAACGCCTCGAAACCCGGCAATTTGAGCTTGTTACACTGCAGCGTGGTCAAACACCATTAGTTACATCTGTGGCTGATGATTTGAGTGAGCAATTAACCGAAGATATCAATACCATTGAAAGTATTGTAGATAGTATTAAAGTTGATGCAAAAACTGAAGAGGTTCTCTCAAAGCTTGCTAGAATGAAGTCTTTAGTTATCACTAATAATGATTTAACAGCTGATTTATTGGCGACAACTAGTGTTTCTGTTGCTGGCCTTGCTTCAGAAAATAATGCCGTTGAAATATTTGAAAGCGAAGTGGCAGAATATGTCGCCTCGACTGCTACCTCAACAGTAATAGACTTTGTTTCAGATCAGTTGTCAGAAATTGAAGACGTCTTATTGGCATCTTCAACCCCAAACACCTTGCACTATGAGAGTGAAATGAAGTTACAGACGATGATCGATTACCTGAATGAGGAAAATTTCACCGAAGCAATTATTGAGACATTAGAGTTAGCAGAAACCTTAGATGTAAATAGCTAACTTATAGCAAGTCAGCAGTTTGCAATTAGTGATTAAAAATTAGGTATAAGAAAATCGGCCTCTTTGAGGCCGATTTTCTTTATATGTGCAGGTTTTGTTACCTCACAATTTACATAGACAACTTGAGCTTAAGTAGTTGCTGCAAGAGACTTATGATTTGCTGCATTAATTTGATGTTCAATTCGTTATTTTCAACAGCTTCGACAACTTCCTCGACTTCATCCACTTCTTCTTCCTCTACCACTTCTTCATCTTCGTCAGTGTTATCCGGAGCACTGACGTAGTTTACTCCTTGGTTAATGACTATGTTAGGGTTTTGCTTACGGGCTTCGTAATTAAGATGAACCTTGCTCGGTTGGAAGTTTATTTCACGCCAAATGTTTGGAACACTACCAGTATATTTGGCAATCGAATCAGATGTTACATAGCCCCAGTGACCATCAGCCACACGGAGCTTGTACCAAGTTTTTCCACCAATCGTTTGCGGTGTATAGAAGTACAGAATTTCCGTCAGACTCCCTTTGGCGACAACGAACTTACGGTTGCCGTTTGGTGCATCGTAGTAGGTGGCGTCTTTACTCAATACCACAATTTCACCACCCTTGAATTCTTTCGTAGGGGTTGGAGTAGGAGTTGGTGTTGGGGTCGGTGTTGGGGTAGGAGTTGGTGTTGGAGTTGTATTCCCGCCACTATTTGCAGGAGCTCCCGCTGGTGGGGTAACGTAATTAACTCCTTGGTCAATAACGATATTGTAATTTACTTTACGAGCTTCGTAGTTGAGGTGTACCTGACTTGGTTGGTAGTCAATTTCACGCCAAATAGTTGGAACGGTACCTGTATATTTGGAAATCAAACTTTCTCGCACATATCCGTAATATCCGTCGGCCACACGTAGTTTGCGCCAGATTTGCCCATTGCGCACTTCCGGATCGGCGAAGTAAAGTACTTCTGCTAAGGTGCCTGGCGCGACCACAAATCGCACTGCCTCATTTCCTGGTTCGTAATGGAATGGTGTGTTTTGGTTAAGTATAACAATCTCAGACCCAGCAAAAGCGCTTGTCTGGGCGTGGGTAACAGCTGGGCTAAAACAAACTATATATGCCGTAGCGATAAACGCCATTCCGACTACAAGTTTGCGAAACAAACTTTGGTAACTAATTATTTGCATAAAATGCTTCTGCAGAATTTAGGTAGTGATTAATAATTTTGAACGAAAATATGGTCAGATCACAATCTGACCACACCTCCCCTTATTATAGAGTACCCAAAACCGTGAATTTCCCGCCCTGGGCATAAGAATTTGTAGGCAAAACCATTAATTTTTGCCAACCCAAACATTTTCGCCTACAATACGACACATATGCGACTCATGGGAATTGATTACGGTACCAAAAAAGTAGGGATTGCCTTCACCGATGAGAGTGGGACGATGGCCTTTCCCCACGCAGTGGTGCCCAACACTCCCAAGCTTCTTGATGTTATTACTGGTTTGATCAATGAAAAAGGGGTTGGTGCGGTTGTCATTGGTCACTCGCTTGATAAAGAAGGAAAGCCAAACGCGGTTCATGCCGCAGTTGAAGCGCTCATGCTCGACCTCACGCTTGCGACCGGCCTCCCAATCCATCTTGAGCCAGAACAGTACTCAACCCAGGCCGCTATGCAGCTACAAGGACGAAATGCTAACACCGATGCTTCCGCTGCCGCCCTGATTCTCGACGGATTCCTTACTCGCAAAAAATAATCATTATCTCTATGGAACAAATCAGCTACGAAGATTTTGCAAAATTACACATTGGTATTGGTACCATTCTGTCCGTTGAAATTGTAGAGGGAGCCGATAAGCTCCTTAAGCTCGCGGTTGAAGTAGGGGAGGAGACACCGCGGCAGATTCTCTCTGGTATTCGTGAATACTTTGAAGATCCACAATCACTCGTTGGAAAACAATTTCCGTTTGTACTCAATCTCGCACCGAGAGTGATTCGTGGCTTTGAAAGTCAGGGGATGATTTTGGCAGCGAGTCACGAAGACAGTCTCGCCTTATTGGCACCAACTATCGTCGTACCACCAGGAACAAAAGTTAAGTAGAAATAGTTGGGGGTTTTGGCTGAGATTTTTAACCCACCTACCCGTATAATAGAAGGAATGTCGATTAGTTCGTTACTCGCGCGCTATTTACCGCCGCCCCAGTTCCTTTCTATGCCAAGCCTTGGGGTGGATATTTCTGATACCTCACTCAAGTACGTACAGTTTGGTGATGAAAAGCGGGGGATGCGCCCGCTCAAAATGTGGGGAGAAATTGATATTCCTACTGGGGTACTCGATCGGGGGTATGTCCACGATCAAAAGAAGTTGGCTGAAGTACTTAAAGAGTGTAAGCAAAAGACTAATGCTACCTTTGTGCGAGTTTCTCTTCCAGAGGAACGAGCGTACCTATTTGAAACCGAAATAAAACGTTCAACTCCGACCAAAGAGATCCGTAGTCTCCTCGAATTTCGCCTAGAAGAAAACGTTCCCATCCCAGCCCGGGAAGCCTTTTTTGATTTTGATATCCTCAAAGGGGAGACGACTGATAAGACCGTACGTGTAGTGGTAGCAGCGTATGCACGTGAGACCATCCTCAATTATTTTGATGCCTGTAATGAAGCTGGACTCATACCACTCTCTTTTGAAGTAGAGGCGCAGGCGATGGTGCGTTCCGTGTTACCAACTGGCGCACGTGGTGCCCATATGTTGGTGGACTTTGGGAAGACGCGTACCGGGGTGGGGATAGTGCTTGATGGCACTTTGATGTACACCTCCACTATCGACTTTGGTGGGAATCAACTTTCAGAGGTGTTACGTAAGGTACATGGACAAATTACTGAAGGGGAGCTCACCACCATCAAAAATACCCAAGGACTCATTAAGGGGGTGCACGATACACGTAGCTATGATGCACTTATTTCGACTATCTCGGTGATTAAAGATGAACTTTCGTCTCGGATTCAATACTGGCACGGTGGTAATTACAAAACCGACTCCCGTCGCATTCAGTCAGTGACGCTCTGTGGTGGTAGTTCAAATCTCAAAGGCCTGCCGGAATACTTTACCGAGACGCTTGGTATTCCGACCTCACGGGCGAGTGTCTGGCAAAATGCTTTTCGAGTTGATGACTACATCCCACCAGTGAGTGTCCGATATTCGTATGGCTATGCTACTGCGATTGGTCTCGCGTTGCCGTCACAAAATCCTCTATGATAAACCTGATTCCACCTAGTGCTGAAAAGCTAATCATCAAAGAGTATTGGCTCCGCGTCTTGGCGGTATGGTTGTTCTTGTTTGGAACAGGCTGCTTGATTGTGGCGAGTTTACACCTCCCGACCTATGTGCTGTTGCGCAATGAGCTCACCAGTCTCCGCGAACAGGTCGCGAACAACGCTGCAGAGACGGCTTCGTTTGATACTGGTTCAGCAGCGCTTGCTACCGCTATGGCCGAAGCTGCGCTCTTGCAATCGGCAGGTACGAGTAGTGCTCTTCATGTAGATGACATCAAAGCTCTAACTGAAATTGCTGGGAGTGAAGTCATCTTGTCATCTTTTGTGTTTACCAAGGCGGATAGTACAACAATGGTGACCCTGATCGGGACGGCGCGCACCCGCGCCGCTCTGGCAAATTTTCGTGATGCTATTGAGGCTGATCAACGTTTTGCTGATGCGATTTTGCCAATTTCGAGTCTCATCAAAGATCGCAATATTGACTTTACTATGACCGTAACAAGTACCCACCTATGACCAAACAAACTGTCACAACGCTTGGTGTTGCTTCTCTCTACTTTGTGATTGTGGCGTCGGTTATGGTGTATGCGTTTATATCGGTACGTTCGCAAAAAGCTGATGCGCTGGCACTGGCGACTACATTGGCAGAACAGACGAGTAAACAATCGGTCGCTCGCACAGTAGCCACTACCATTGAATCAACCGCCGCACTTCGCGAAGAGGTCAGCACGTACTTTTTAGAAGAGAAAGAAACCATCTCGTTTATTACCGAGATTGAAGGTCTCGCTGGTGTACTTGGAGTGACGATTGAAACAACCTCCCTAGATATGACTAAAACAGAAGGTGGTCGGGGTGAGCTCAAAACTGGCTTTTCAGTAAAAGGCACCCGAGCAGCGGTGCTCCGTTTTATGGAGGCAATTGAAACACTCCCATACCATAGTCGGATTGCGACCATGCAGGTGACCGGTGAGGGTAATGAATGGCGTGGACAGGTAGATATCTTTGTTACAATAAAACCATGATAGACCAAGCGCGTATTCAACAAATAGTAAAACGTCTTCTGAAGTCGCCTTCGGTCGAGGAACGACAAGCCATTAATCCACCACGGGAATGGGCCCTTGGTATTATGCTTTCACTAATTGGTGTTGGGGTAGGAGGGGCGGTGAGTTACCTTTCATATCTAAATACCGTATCGGTTGAGGTGGTGGCTCCGGTAGTTGTTGAACCTGCAGCGTATAGCGGGGTAGTAGTCGAAGGTGCCGCGATGCAATTCCGAGAGCGGGCAGCGCGGTTTGCCGAGCTGCGCGGGGACACTAGTGTTCCGGTTCCAGCGCCAATTGAAACTGTGGCAACTACAACAAAAGCCGAAGTACCGCCACCGACAGAAGTTGAAGTTGTGCCGGAGATACCAGAGACACCAGTCGATGAGGCTCCGGCTTCGGAACCGGATGGTTTGACACCGGAGTTGGGTGTGTAGGGTACAGTTACAAATCGTGAATCATTTGGTCACCAGTCACTAATTATAATTGTTCACTACGTTCGAAATCTACTAAGTGTTCACGACCTTGGCTTGGAATCGTCCTGACGGTCACCAAGCTAGATTGTTTCGTATACACTCACAATCTAGCAGGTGCCGCGGGACACGGCTCGCCGGCCCTAAACTTGCAAAAGCGTCCCACGCTTTCTCACCCGGCTTTGCCGTTCGATTCCAAGCCGTGCCTACAAATGGCAACAGCCAGAACGCATGCGCGTGCTGGCTGGCCATTTGTGCCCCGGCTTGGAATCGAACCAAGAATAACGGCTTAGAAGTCCGCAGTTATATCCATTTAACTACCGGGACGCACCCCATCTAAAGATGAGGTGAAGCTAGCATAGCAAAAAAATGCTGTGTCGGAAACTTCGTAAATCGTGGCAGGTTTTGTATACTAAGGCGTATGCAAACACGACCGACTATTCTCTTGGTACAATTCAGACAAACTCCTGCTGCAGATTTGCTTGAACGACAGAGTATTGAACGTGAAGTTTCTCCTTTTGTAACTGTAAAAACAATTTGTGGTGTCACTGAAGATGTTCGGGCAGTATTAAACGAAGTCGATGGAGTGATTCTTGGTGGTTCGGGCGACTACGACTTTGATGGGGCGCGGTCAGTTGATGATCCGGTGCGGGCTCGTACTGAGAGCCTCTTCCGTTCTCTTGGTCCGACGCTTGATTATTTATTTACTATCGATAAACCCCTCCTTGGTATCTGTTTTGGACACCAGCTCATGGGTGCCTTTCGAGGGGCTAGTGTCTATCATGATAAAGAGCAGAGTAAGTTGAAGACTCACACGGTGACCATGCATGAGGAAGGGCGAAATCATCGCCTGTTCGCGAACATGCCGACTACCTTTGATGCGCAGTATGGGCACAAGGATGTACTTGCACATATTCCGACGGGCGCAACGTTGCTCGCCCACGGCGGTGAGTCGTGTCGGGTCTCAGCGCTCGCGTATAGTGATAATATTATCTCGACACAATTCCATCCCGAATTGACCTTAACCGATATGTATGACCGTGTGGCCCATATTCCACACTATTTGCCTGAGGGAACGACCGTGGATGAAATGTTTTTTGATACTCCGCACGCGCGGACGATTTTGCATAATTTTGCGAAGGTGGTGGCGGTGGGGTAGGGGCGGGACTTGGTCATAAGTCACTAAGCTTTTTATTGAACTCAGTTCATAAAAATCTAAGTACTTGCGACCCCTCCTTGACTCTCTCTTTCTCCGCTTCGCTCCGAAATTCGCATGAGTCCCCGGCTTTCAAGTCCCTTATCGCCAGACCAACAGCAACGGCCGGAACACTAACGTGTTCCGGCCGGCTGATTGGTGGGCGATGAGGGACTTGAACCCCCGACCTTCTCAGTGTAAATGAGCTGCTCTACCAACTGAGCTAATCGCCCGCACTTAGTTGCCTAAGGTAGCCACTATACTACCTGCTTTTGAAAATATTTCAATAGCTGCTCATTATTAGGTATACTGGTGACTATGATAGAGCTGCACGCAACCGTAACCGGAAAAGTCCAAGGCGTCCGCTACCGGGACTATGTTCAACAAGTAGCTACCAATATGGGATTGGTTGGTTCGGTCGAGAATCGGAGAGATGGTTCAGTTTTTGTGATTGCCCAAGGTATGCCTGACGTACTTAAGGAATTTGTTGAGTACCTCCATGAGGGATCTCTCCTTTCTAAGGTAGATGGGGTAGCGGTTGAGTGGCGGAGCCAGGCGAAGGTTTACCAAGAGTTCTCCATTCTTTTTACTTAGCTGTATGACAGATAGCCCAATACGTCCCACCTGCGTTGGTTTTATCATGGATGGTAACCGTCGCTGGGCACTCGAGCAAAATGCGGAAACAATCTTTGGTCACGAAGCCGGTGAAAAAAAATTTTATGAAGTGGCACAGTGGATAAAAGAAGCGCATATTCCACACGCGGTCTTTTATGCGTTTTCCAGTGAGAACTGGAAGCGTAGTTTGCTTGAGGTGACCTATCTTCAAGAACTCTTTTTGCGCTTCACGAAGCGAATGTTGGCCGAAGTGCACCAATGGCAGGTGAGAGTCAACGTTTTTGGAGATCTCTCCCTATTTAGTGATGAGCTGCGACAAGCAGTTGGTGAACTCATGCAGGAAAGTGCCCGCTATGAGACTACTACTATTTGGGTAGCGCTCTCTTATGGTGGGCGAGCAGAGATAGTGGCGGCAGTCAACAAAGCAATCGTTGTAGGGCGACCAGTTGATGATGTGACCTTTGCTCGTCACCTGGCTACCGCTGGAATGCCAGACCCTGACCTTATTATTCGGACTGGGGGAGACGTTCGACTGTCTAATTTTTTACCGTGGCAGTCGGTCTACAGCGAGCTTATGTTTACTCCTACCTATTGGCCGGCATTTACTAAAGACGAATTTATGAGTATGCTGACGCAGTATGGAGATAGAAAACGTCGTTTCGGACGCTAAAGATATAACTGAGCCAGTGGTCCTCTTTGAAAATGAGGCTGTGTTGGTCGTGAATAAGCCCTACGGTATGCTCGTTCACGAGGATTGGCAAAAAGCCGATACGACACTTGTCGATTGGTTCTTGATCCGCTGTCCGGAGGCGAAGGGAGTGGGGGAAGCGACCGCGACCCCTGATGGGAAGCCACTTGAACGCTCTGGGGTAGTCCACCGACTCGACCGTGATACTTCCGGCGTCATGATCCTGGCAAAGACGGCGGAGGCTCATGCGCACCTCAAGGCCCAGTTCCATGATCGTCACGCCAAAAAAGAATATCGTGCCTTTGTCTACGGTCGCCTCAATGAACGGTGGGGAACGATTAATCGCCCGATTGGTCGCAATACCCAGAACTTCCGCCTACGCTCCGCCCAGCGGGGTGCCAAAGGTACGTTGCGCAGTGCCGTGACAGATTGGGAACGAATTGCGGCCGGCGAGTACGCAGGAGAGCCCTTTTCCTATGTAAAGCTTATCCCGAAGACTGGACGTACTCACCAGCTGCGCGTCCACCTCAAAGCCATTGACCGACCAATTGTGGGGGATGTCCTCTACAGCGGCAAAAAGCGAGAACTTTCTAACAATCTTGAGCTCGACCGTTTGGCCCTCCATGCTCATGTCCTTGAGCTTACGTTGCCAAATGGAAGCCTTGAACGCTTTATTGCTCCGGTACCCCACAGCTTTGAACTAGCAGCGGAACGTATTGCAGAATAAGGGAGCTTGTGGTAGATTAGGGCACGTTTTACACGGACCAGAGGCATTTATTGTTATTATTATTGTATGAACACAGCATTACAAGGCGTTGCTATCTCGCCAGTACAGATGGCAGACCGCAAAGCGCTCGGCATCAAGCCAGGTGACACAGTTAAGGTGCACCAGAAAATCGTCGATAAGGGAAAGACTCGTCTTCAGGTATTTGAAGGTGTGGTCCTTGCTCGTAAGCATGGCAATGAGCCAGGCGCTACATTCACCGTCCGTAAGGTTTCAAGTGGGGTTGGCGTAGAGAAGATTTTCCCGCTCTACACACCACTGATTGAAAAAATTGAAATTGTGAAGCGCGCCAAGGTCCGTCGTGCCAAGCTCTATTACATCCGCGAGAAGGTGGCGCGTGAAATCAAGCGTCAAATGCGCCGCATGTCTCTCGTTTCGATGTCTACTGAAAGTGAGACTGAAGCGAACGCTCGTATTGAAGCAGAAGCAAACGCGGTCGCCGAAGCTGCCGCCGCTGCAGAAGCAGCAGCACTCGCAGCTGCAGCACCAGCGATAGAAGAAACTCCAGCTGAAGCCACACCAGCGGTGGCTGAAGAAACTTCGGCTGTTGAAACACCCGCTGAAGAAGAGAAGAAGGACTAAAGAATTTTCCTCACAAAAACCGAACGCCTCGTGCGCTCGGTTTTTGTTATGGTTGCAAATTACGTACTTTCCGTGCATAATGTCGCCACTTGAGAAATCAAGGGACACCTGCCCAGGTGGCGAAATTGGTAGACGCACTACCTTGAGGTGGTAGCGCCTTCACAGGCATGCTGGTTCAAATCCAGTCTTGGGCACAATATAAAAGACGCACCGAGGTGCGTCTTTTATATTGTGCCCAAGAAGAAAAGCATTAATATGCTTTTCGTCTGGATTTGAAAGCCGCAGCGTTGTTTTCTTTTAACAAAAAAGAAAACCGCGAGGCGGGGTCGAGAGTACTTAGATTTTTATGAACGAAGTGAAATAAAAAGCTTTGTAACTTGTGACCTAATCCAGTCTTGGTTATTCATAATACCGAAACGGGTGAGCCCTGGGTGAGAAATGGGAAAGGGACCCATTTCGCAAGACCTTTTGAGAAATCTTTTATTTCCAAAAGGGGTACTGCTCCTGTAAGGAGGAAGTTCTTACTAGAATTGGAGCGAAGCAAACAATTATAGTTAGCAACTTGACCCCAGTGAAAATACGCACCTCAAAAACTTAGTGATTCGTGACCAAGACAAACAACTTCTGACCAAATCCACTCTCTACACCACCGTCTATAGCTGATGATATACTACTCCCGTATGACCTACTCGCTTGCCCCACAGTTTCTAAAAGCCTTCAAAGATGCTGATATTCGTGGGACCTATCCCGAAGAGATTAACGAGGGAGTTGCCTACGCTGTAGCGCGTGCCTTTGTGGAGGAGTTTGCCTATACCAAGGTGGTGGTGGGACGAGATATGCGACTGTCTTCACCAGAGCTACACACCGCTTTTGTGGCTGGTGTGCGAGACGCCGGTGCGGACGTTATTGATGTGGGGATGGTAGCGACCCCACAGCTCTACTTTGCCTCTGGGTCCATGGATATCCCCGGGGTGATGATTACCGCCTCGCACAGTCCAGCTGAATATAATGGGATGAAGCTCGTGCATGCACAGGCGATACCGCTCACTAAGCGCAATGGCCTCGCGCAACTCCTCAAACGAGTGAAAAAAGGGCAGCGGGTGACACCGAATAAAAAAGGAAAGTACACCAAAAAGAATATTGACGCTGGCTATCAGAAGCAAGTCCTCGCCGGCATCAAACCAAAGCGCTACGCCGGTATTCGTCTCGCGACCGATATTGGTAACGGGATGGCGCATGATATTGTGCCACTCTTAGCCGCAAAGCTCCCCATTAAGTTTGATACAATTTTTGCCCGCCGTGATGGTCATTTCCCGAATCGGGACTCTGATCCAAACCTCCGCGAGAATCAAATTGCGCTTGATAATAAAATTGATCACGGTCACTATGACTTCGGTATCTCCTTTGATGGTGATGCTGACCGTATTGCTTTCTTAGACGAACATGGTAACTACGTAAACAGTGCCGCTATTGGTGCCTTGATTGCGAAGCGTATTTTGGCTCGCGAACCAAAAGCGAAGATCGCCTCAACTAATCTCAATAGCCGTATCTACGACGAAACGATTAAAAAGCATGGAGGGAAAGTAGTAATGGCACGTACGGGACACACCTTTGTGAAAGAAGCGATGCGCAAACATCAAGCTGTCTTTGGTTGCGAATACTCAGGCCACTTCTTCTTTCGTGATTTCTTTTATACCGATTCGGTGGTATTAACCCTCCGTGAGGTGCTTGATGCCTATGTCGAAGGTAAAGCCGCTGGGCAGACCTTCAGCCAGCTTATGGCACCGTACCTCATCTACGAACAGACCGAAGATATTGTCATACCAGTTAAAGATAAGGATGTCGCTATGGCGAAGGTTCATGACTATCTCGTCTCTCTAAAACCTAAAACACTCAAGAAATTTGATGGCTACTTTGTTGATTTCGGTGACGTGTGGGGTGCGGTCAAAATGAGTGTGACCGAATACGGCGTGAAGTTGATGTTTGAATCAACGAGCAAAACGAAAGCTCAAAAGCTTCAGCGGAAGATTCAGCAGTTTGTGAAATCGATTACCAAAGATACTCAATAGCATTAATCAACCATGACCTCAGAGGCAATGGGGAAGGAGTTGTAGCCACGAGCACGCATACTGGCACAGTAGGCGCCGGTGTCATAGATACGGACCTCGTCACCAATGTGAGCAGTTTTAAGTTTCCTTGGGGCAACTGATTCTGAGTCACCTGGTACGGTCGTGAAAATATCACCTGACTCGCAATTGTGTCCGACTACCACATATTCCTCGTAGGTTTCTTCATCATTTATCACGGCAATCTTGTGTTGCGCGCCGTACATAGTAGTGCGAAGAAAGTCATTCATACCAGTGTTGAGTTTGAGGAAGGTGTAGCCGTTTTTACCAGTATCGACGATATCATCAATGGTGGCCACAAGCGTACCAGCATGCGCAATAAAGTAGGTGCCGGGTTCAATTTCAAGTGCTAACTGGCGTCCGGTGGAGGCGGCAAAAGCTTCGAGTTGTCGTTTGAATTCGGCAGCGATGATAGACATATCGGCTTCTTTTTCTTCGGCAAAGCGATGGACTTTATACCCACCACCAATATCAAGTGTGGTGACGTCAGGAAAGAGAGTAACTATCTCGAGCGCTCGAGCCATTACTTCACTCCAAACTTTTGGGTCAGCCCCGGAACCGATGTGGAGATGGAGACGATCAATGGTCCCTCCTGCCGCATCAGTACGTGCGAGGATATCAGGTATGTACTCATACCAGATACCAAAACTGGCGGACACCCCACCGGTACTCGTGCGAGCATTATGACCCATGCCCAAATCAGGATTAATGCGGACTGCAACGGTATCCGGACGACCTGGCGTATCCAGAAAAAGCTCGAGTTGATGAAGTGATGTCGCTACAAACTGGACTTTGGCTGCGAGTAACTCGGGAAGATTGTGTGGCGTTTGCTGGGAAGAGAGTGAGATATGTGCGCCAGGGATACCAAGTGCGAGGAGCTCGCTTGCTTCATAGCTTGAGCTCGCATCAAAGTGCACACCATTTTTATGCATCAGAGCGATGATGTCGGGGAAGGGGTTAGCTTTAACCGCGTACCGAACCGTGAGGCCGTAGGGTAGATCAAGGTTGGTGAGGAGATTAATTCGATCGCTAATGACCTGACGACTATACTCGTAACGTGGGGTAGACATTGTTCAAGTATAGAATAGTAGCAGGTTAGACGCCAGATGGCATTTTTATTGGGCGGCTACCGGGAATTGAACCCGAATTGAGAGTTCCACAAACTCCAGTAATAACCATTATACCATAGCCGCCATATGTGTCGGCGAGCAATTGGTTGCTCGCGTGACCACTGTTATACCTATTTTTTGGGAAAAAGTCGAGCCCTGTGTTGTCATTGGTAGTTAGCGAGATATTTTGTATACTTACGTATACCACTATGGATCAAGAAACCCTCTTAATTGCTATTTTCTTCACCTTTATGATTGGTGCGGGAATTGGTTTTTACGCCACCAAAGTTATTATTGGCGTATGAGTCGCTGGTTGTTTGGGGTAGTGACTGGTCTTTCCCTACTTATCGGGGGAGTATCGGTCTCTGCTCAGGAGGTTCACCAGGAACTGCAAGAGACCGTACGAGCCGAGGTCCTTGAGATTGTTGAGCAATATGACCGAGATATCCTTGGTACCGGAGCGACGACCACAGTCCAGGAGCTTCGTGCTAAGCTCCTCTCGGGGAGTAAAGAAGGTGAGGTGGTGCGATTTGAAAACGACCTTATGGTACTTGAGGTGGGGGATAAGATATTCGTCAATCGTCTGATTGCCATTGATGGCGAGGAATACTATACCTTTAAGGATATCGAGCGGCGACCGCAGCTGTTGATTCTAGCGATTGTGCTTTCCATCCTCGTCGTGGTGTTTGCGCGCTGGCAAGGGCTGCGGGCGCTCCTGAGTCTCGCCCTCAGTGCGATCGCGATTATCTTCCTTCTTGTACCCGCCCTCCTCGCCGGCTATGATCCGGCGCTCGCAAGCTTTGCGATTGCAGCGGTCATCCTTGCCCTTACGCTCTTTTTGACCCATGGGTTTGGCATCTATGTGCGGATTGCGTATTTTGGCACTATGGCGGCGGTGGGGGTGACCTGTCTTATTGCTTGGGTGTCAGTCTCGTGGCTCCACCTCACGGGCTTTAGTGCGGATGCATCGGTGTATCTCAACTTCGCCACGGGCGGACAGCTTGATCTTGCTGGGCTCCTTCTTGGCGGAATTATCATTGGGCTCCTGGGGGTTCTCGACGATGTCTCGATTACTCAGGCTTCAGTGGTCCAGGAGCTTCGCCGAGCCAACCCTACCCTCGGTATCCGGTCACTCTATGAACGAGGGGTACGGGTAGGTCGAGATCACGTTGGGTCGCTTGTTAATACCTTGGCGCTAGCCTATGTTGGTACCACACTCCCGCTTGTACTCCTCTACGCCCAATCACAAGCGCCATTTTTGGATATTCTTAATCAGGAAGTAGTAGCCGCCGAGCTTGTGCGTATTATTGTGGGGAGTATTGGCCTTGTTCTGGCCGTACCATTCACCACTCTGGTCGCTGCTTACTACTTTTCTCGTCACGAAATTGACAACGATTCGTCCCCATCGCACAACCACCACCATTATCATTAGAAGCGTATACTATTATTACCTTTATTTAATCAAGGGTAATTTTTAAACAAAATTATGAAAGCATTTTTAGAAGAATTCAAAGCCTTCGCCATGCGAGGGAACGTTGTTGATTTGGCCGTAGCGGTGATTATTGGTACCGCTTTTGGCAAGATTGTCTCATCACTCGTTGAGAACATCTTTATGCCAATCATTGGCATCTTGGTCGGTGGGGTGGACTTTACCGGCTGGACATTGACTGTTGGCGAAGCAAATATTACCTACGGCGCGTTTATTCAGAGTGTTTTTGACTTTATCATTGTGGCCCTCGTCATCTTTATGGTGGTGAAGGCGATGGCTAAAATGAAGAAGACTGCAGAAGAAGCACCAACAAAGCCAGTAGAACCATCAGCTGAGGTAAAGCTGTTGACCGAAATCCGCGACAGTCTTCGCCACCATCACCACAACTAAAGATAAAGATTGTTGTGGCGAGATACAACCCGCAAAACAGCCAAAGCGCGTGACAGCATAGTCACGTGCTTTTGCTTTCTCTCGCCAAAGTCATAAATCAGTATTCCAATACGTACTGTCCACCAGTTATCCACATTTGGTGGGGTGTGGTGGCGAATATAACTATATTTTTCAATCCTATTTCCGAAAAGACTGGTCTTTTTACAAGAAAGCAAAACCACTCTATGATAGAGGTACCGCACGAGTTCTCCAATCGTGCGTGTCGGAGGTATAGACACGCCACGTGCACGCCAATTTCATGACGTGAACCATGGCCAGCATGTTCTGGTGTGTCTTTATTTCCCTCATTCTTTCCCAGACCCAATCGGCACGTAGGACACTAGAGTTAGTCGCTTGAGTACTATACGCACCACCACAGATTGTGTTTGGATGAGAAACCAATTATTACCACTGTCGCCTAACTGTTCTTGTTGTGATATGGAAATTAAGCAGATAAAAAAGCGTGACGGTTCAATCAAGCCTTTTGATATTGCAAAGATTGAGCACGCCATTCTGAGGGCTCTCATGGAGACCAATGCCGGTGGAGAAGCAGATGCCAAAAAAGTTGCAACGCTCGTCCATCAAAAAGTAGTATCAATGTGTGTCCAAGCCGGCACGGCTGAAGCTGGTGATCCAAAGGCGCAGAAATGTGTTGATGGATACCCAACCGTCGAAGAAATCCAAGACCTGGTTGAGGCGTCACTCATGGAGCTTAACTATTTTGATACCGCCAAGGCGTACATCATTTATCGTAATGAGCGGAAGAAGATGCGTGAGCGAGATATTTTCCGCAAACGCCAGCACCTCAAGCCCTACGAGTACCCAGAACTGTACGAGTATGTTGATGCTATCCGCCACTCCTACTGGGTACACACTGAATTCAACTTTACCGGTGACGTGCAGCACTTCCACGTGAACGTCAACGATGCTGAACGAAACGCTATCAAGAACACAATGCTTGCTATCGCGCAGATTGAAGTCGCGGTGAAAAGCTTTTGGGGGGACATATACAAGAAGATGCCAAAGCCAGAGATTGGGGCGGTGGGGTCTACTTTTGCGGAATCTGAGATTCGTCACACTGATGCCTATTCACACCTGCTTGAAATTCTTGGTCTCAATAATGAGTTTGCCAAGATCAAAGATATTCCTGTGATTAAGCAGCGTATGGACTACCTTGATAAGGTAGCTGAACTCTCACGTACGCAGGAGAACCGTGAGTACGCACACGCGATCATGCTCTTCTCACTTTTTATAGAACATGTGTCATTGTTCTCACAGTTCCTCATCATGATGTCATTTAACAAGCACAAGAACTTGTTTAAAGGTATCAGTAATGCGGTCGAGGCAACCAGTAAAGAAGAGAACCTTCACGGCCTCTTTGGTATTGATGTGATCAACATCATTAAAGAAGAACACCCAGAATGGTTTGATAAGGCGATGCAAGAAGCAATCTTAAAGGCATGTGAAGAAGCGTACGAAGCTGAAAGTCGCGTGGTGGACTGGATTTTCGAAGCGGGAGAACTCGACTTTTTGCCGTCACAGAACGTGAAGGAATTTATCAAGAATCGTCTCAATAACTCACTTGCGGCTATTGGTATGCCTCGCCACTTTGAAGTAAGTGAAGCTCTCCTTGAGGAAACTGATTGGTTTGATAATGAAGTCATTGCGACCAAACACGTCGACTTCTTCGATAAGCGTTCAATCAACTACAACAAACGCGCTGCCAGTGTCACCAGTGAAGATTTATTCTAGTAATGCTGTATTTCTGTCCATATGTCTATTAACTACCAAGAGCCGTGGTACTGGGTAAATGAAAATACCCGAGCCTTCATGTCCCGGGGGTACCTCGTTGACGGTCAGACGACCGAAGAACGAGTTCGTTACATTGGCGAGTACGCCGAAAAAGTATTAAATAAACCAGGCTTTGCGAAGAAGTTTGAGGATTATATGAGTCGTGGCTGGATTTCGCTCGCCACACCAGTATGGGCCAACTTTGGTCTTAAGCGTGGTCTACCAATCAGTTGTTTTGGCTCGTTTGTGGCAGATGATATGGCGAACATTCTCCATACGCAGGCCGAAGTTGGGATGATGAGTAAGTACGGTGGGGGATGCTCTGCTTATTTTGGTGATCTTCGTCCACGTGGTAGCGAAATTACCCAGAATGGACACTCATCTGGTCCAGTCCACTTCATGCAGCTGTTTGAAAAGATTCTTGATGTGGTGAGTCAAGGAGCAACTCGTCGTGGTGTTTTTGCTGCCTACCTGCCGGTTGAACATCCCGATATTCTTGAGTTTCTCGATATTGGCACCGAAGGGAATCCGATTCAAAAAATCAACCATGCAGTGACGGTAACTAATAAGTGGATGGAAGAGATGGTGGCGGGCGATGCTGATAAGCGTGCAATTTGGGCGAAGGTGATACAGCGCCGCGGTGAAATCGGCTACCCGTACATTATCTTCATTGATAATGCGAACGAAGGGAAGCCAGACGTCTACAAGGACAAGAATCTCCCGATTTATGCAAGTAATGTCTGTAGTGAGATTATGCTCCCGAGTAACCGTGATTGGTCATTTGTGTGTTGTCTCTCGTCTATTAACATCATGCATTATGATGACTGGAAGGATACTGATCTCGTCGAAACGATGACCTACTTCCTTGACGCGGTGATGAGTGAGTTTATCTCGAAGCTCGAAGTCATGCGTGATCACGAGGATAAGGACAAGCGTCTAGCCTTCCGTTTTATGGAACGACCATACAACTTTGCGGTGGCGAACCGTGCGCTGGGACTTGGGGTGCTGGGGTACCACTCATACTTACAGTCAAAAGGTCTGCCGTTTGAAAGTGAAGAAGCTAGACGTATCAACAAAGAGATTTTTGCCTTGATGCAAGAGCGGTCACTGAAGGCTTCAGCTGAAATGGCTAAAGAGTACGGTGAACCAGAAATCCTTAAGGGTTATGGCCGCCGCCACACAACCACCATGGCGATTGCCCCGACTACCTCATCAGCCTTTATTCTTGGTCAGGTGTCACAGGGGATTGAACCAATCTGGTCCAACTGCTACATTAAGGACGTGGCGAAGCTCAAGGTGGTTATTAAGAACCCAACACTTGAAACCTTGCTTGATGAGAAAGGGAAGAACACCAAAGAAGTCTGGGACAGTATTCGTGACAACGATGGTTCGGTGCAACACCTTGATTTTCTCTCTGATGATGAAAAGGCGGTATTCCGCACCTTTGCCGAGATTGATCAGAGCAAGCTCATTATGCACGCTGGTGAACGGCAAAAGTTTATTGACCAAGGGCAATCACTCAATGTGATGGTGGCGCCTGATACGCCAGTAAAGGAAATCAAC
The DNA here is from genome assembly GCA_046293175.1 of Minisyncoccia bacterium. Classification (GTDB taxonomy): domain Bacteria; phylum Patescibacteriota; class Minisyncoccia; order Phycocordibacterales; family UBA918; genus OLB19. The sequence continues at coordinate 202,865 of JBKBPM010000002.1, forward strand.
CAGCTCTACCTCCAGGCCTGGAAGCAGGGTTGCAAGGCACTCTACTACCAACACAGTATGAACGCCGCACAGCAGTTGACTCGCAAGAAGATTCAGGAACGAGCGCAGAAGTGAAATGAGCCAAGGAGGCTACAAGCCGACTATGGTGAATTTCCACCTGTGAGGCTTATCTTTAATGGCCTCATCGACGCACTACCACTTTGTTTATTAAATTGCCAAAGAAAAAGCCCGCCGATGTCCGTATCGACGGGCTTTTTTGGTGGGAGAGTAATCAGTGGGCAAACTGCTCGCAGAGGATGGCGAGCATGTTTTCGGCCGTAAGCGCATCCTTGTCGCGCTTTTGCCAGTCCTTTTCAAGCTGGCGAAAGGTTTTTGGTCGCTGACAGCCAAGTATCTCGCCGATAGCGAAGAGCAGATTGATCAGATGATCGTTGACCTGTTTCTTGCGTAGACTGAGTTGACCAAAACGAAGCCTCTGGTCTTCTTTTTCGAGTTTACGAAACTCGGCGACCACCTCGGGGAGGGTGATGCTGCCATCGGTCAGATGGATATTGGCAGCGTGCATGAACGGGGAGATGGGAAGATCAGTCATCAGTCGTCCTTTCTGCCACAACGGGCTTGGTTGATGTTTCCGCACTACCATACAACAGTCCTTTGATTTTGTATACAGTAGCCGTGGATATGTCCCTTCGGTAACTGCACACCTCGTGTATGATAGAGGGTAAGGAAGCCAAAGCGGTGTTGGGCAGGGACTATGTTTCGCGACGACATGGTCCCCGCCGAGTACCGCTTTGCTTTATATACATGGGCTGATACACTAAATGGTAGTGTAGTCTCAATTGGCGCAGGGAGGTGTCAATGTTCCCGTTTTTTCTAAACGTGTCTGGTCTCCTCTTTGGGAGCGCTGAGATAGTACTACGGCCCAACTTTCCTTCGTGTGAGCGGTGGGAAGCGCCACAGGTACAAGTCGAGCAAGTGGCTTGCTTGTGCAAAGAAGTAGCAGGTCTAGATTTTTGTGTGGGAAATTTACTTCGCCGTACAAAATTCATCGAGGTGTATCTAATCCCGCGAAATGGACAACATCCGCTTCTGTACTTGAAGATGAAGTTGGAAAAACAATGAACGGGGCGACCAACGGTCGCCCCTTCGCCTGCAATTTTGTATAATATCATCATGGATTCATACCTTGACCAAGTAATACAAAGTCCCTCGCGTGTGCTTGCCACCTATGGTCCGGCTGGACTAAATGTGGTGCCGGTGTCTGTAGTTACCAAAGAGGGTGACACACTCACCCTCTACGATTTTTTTATGGGGAAGACTGTCGTTAATATCAAAGCTACTGGTGAGGTGGCATTAACCGCTTGGGATGGACTGTCAGGTATTCAAATCAAGGGTCAGGCTTGTTACGAATCATCAGGGGAATCGTATACTAATGCGGTGACCGTCATGCGCGGGCGGTTTCCAGAACGAACGCTTCGTGGCCTTATTCGTATTAGTCCAAAGACGGTATTTTTGGTTTCACCTGGTACTGAGGCTGGACAACAATTAGTATAGGCATATTGGTATGCTCAGAACTCTGTCGTTATTATTAATAGTCTCTTTAGCGCTCTACTGGTATGCGGCGGTGGGACAGGTGTGCCAGGCGCCACTCTCGTACCAGATTGTCGGACCAATCGATGAACGATTTGGTATCACTGAGGCAGAAGCCGCCGAAGCAGTCAAAGAGGCAGAGACGGTCTGGGAAGAAGCGCTCGGGCGAGAGCTCTTCTATGTGGCAGCGGGAAGTCGCGCTGACGTCACGATTAATTTCGTATTTGGTGAGCGACAAGCTACCGCAATCGCTGAAGCTGACTTTAGGGAGCGTCTTCTCGACAAACAAATGTCTTCAAGTGATTTGCAGGCAGAGTACGATAAGCTCGTCAGTGCATATCAAGCCGCCCGAAAGGCACACGAAGCTCGGGTAGGAACCTACGAAGCACGACTAGCCTCATACAATGCAGAGGTTGCTCGCTACAACAATGAGGGCGGAGCACCGCCTGATGTGTATGAACGGTTAGATCAAACTGAAGGGGAGTTGGCTAAAGAAGCCGACTCCCTCGAGGCCGAAGCCGCTGTGCTCCAAGAGCAGGCCGCTGAGATCAATAAACTCGGTGAAGCTGGTAACCAAATTATTCGCCAGTACAACGCCGGTGTAGAGTCGTACAACGAGCAATTTGGCACCGCTGAAGAGTTTACCGAAGGGGACTACCAAGATGGTCGTATCAATATCTATACTTTTGCCAATGAGGCAGAATTAGTGAAGGTACTCGCGCATGAACTTGGGCACTCCTTATCAGTGTCTCACGTTGAGGGGAGCAATTCCGTGATGTATTATTTACTCGAGGATCAACCGACGCCTTTGACCTTATCACCACAAGATACTGCTGCCGTGACAGCTGTCTGTGGAGAGACCGGCAGTGTTGGGACGAAAGTAAGAACACTTATTAATCGTTATATATTATTATAGTTATGAATAGTTTGTTTAGTACTGTGCTCAATCGTACCTTAGCGACACTTGTTCTCGTTGGGATCGTAGCTGCGCTTGGTAGTTATGCGTACGTAACGCTCAAAAATGCAGGCGGTTGGGTTGGGCCAACAACAATTAATGTGGTTGGTAATGGTGAAGTAACGGCCGTGCCTGATATTGCAACCTTCTCATTTTCAGTGAAGGCGGAAGGGGCTGATGCAGCCGCCGCTCAGGCCAAGTCAACTGAAGCAATGAAGGCCGTCAATGATTACTTGAAGGGTGAGGGGGTTGAAGAAAAAGATATCAAAACAACAGGATACAATTTGATGCCAAAGTACACCTACGAAACAAAACCTTGTGCGATGGGTATGTGGTGTCCACCTGGGGAGCAGAAGCAAGATGGCTTTGAGGTTTACCAAACGGTGACCGTCAAGGTGCGCGATACCGCAAAGGCTGGCAACCTGCTCACTGGAGTTGGAAGCAAGGGAGCTACTGATATCAGTGGTCTTGGTTTCACCATCGATGATGACGAGAAGTACAAAGCTGATGCTCGCAAGCTTGCTATTGAAGACGCCAAGGCACAAGCTGAAGCGCTTGCGGAACAGCTCGGTGTCCGTTTGGTTGAGATGACAGGCTACTACGAAGAGTCGCCAATGAACCCAATGCCATACTACGGTATGGGTGGTGACATGGCGATGTCTGCCAAGGCAGAGATGGCGCCAGCCGCTGATGTACCAATGGGTGAAAACACTATCACCAGTCGCGTCAATTTGACCTACACAATTCGCTAGTTTAATCGATTTAGGCAACACAAAAGACCCCGCCGGGGTCTTTTGTTTTGCCTGCGGTTGACACCCTCATAACGGGGGAGTATAGTAGTACTAAATCGCCCCCGAGGCGTTTTTATTTTGACCACCTATTCGTTAATTAATTACTATTATGGAACGTTTTTCTCGTTACATTCGCGCTACCATCGCTGAAATGAAGCATGTAAAGTGGCCAACTCGCCATCAGGCTGGGGTGTATACCGTGCTCGTTATTGGTATTTCTGCTATCGTGATGGTTTTTGTGTCACTCGCAGACTTTGTCTTTACCTCTGGTATCGACTTTATTATTAATCGCTTCTAAATCGTATGGCCAAACAACATTCAACCGGTGAACGTCGTTGGTATGCTATCCATACCTATTCTGGTTACGAAAATGCGGTAGCCCGTAACCTTCGCCAGCGTATTGATTCACTCAACATGCAGGAGAAGATTTTTGATGTGGTTGTCCCGTCAGAGAAGAAGATTCGGGTCAAAGGAGGTAAGCGTGTCACTGAAGAAGAGAATCTTTTCCCCGGGTATGTCTTGGTGGAAATGATTGTAGACGACGAATCATGGTACGTCGTGCGTAATACGCCTCGGGTTACCGGCTTTGTTGGTTCAGGCACCCAACCGGTACCACTCTCAGAGGCTGAATATCGCGCGCTCGTGCGTCAAATGTCTGATGACACGCCAACCCACAAGGTTGATCTCTCAGTTGGTGACATGGTTATTATTGCCGATGGTCCATTTAAGGATCTTGAAGGTAAGGTAGGGGAGGTAGATGAGAAGTCAGGTAAGGTGAAGGTACTTGTGGCGATGTTTGGGCGGGAGACTCCCGTGGAACTCGACTTCCTCCAGATTAAAAAAGTATAAACGGGCAAATAGCTTTGTCGGTACGAAGTTTTTCTCAGTCATCGTACAAGAAGTACGCCTTCTTCCAAAAATTTCTAGCCTCCTCGCTCTTTATCCCGTTTCTACATTTTTAGAAGTCTAAGCAAGACAATAAAGACGCCGGCCTATAGGCCGGCGTCTTTAGATGGTTGCAAAATAGCCGTTTTCTTGTATACTGCGTGAGCTTCTAAAAGCTAGACGCTCGTGGCTATGGAAAACACGGCGGGTAGCGCACACGTTAATTATTTCAATCACACACCATGGCAAAGAAACTTGTAAAGAAAATCAAGGTTCAGGCAGTGGGCGGTAAGGCAACTCCCGCTCCACCACTTGGACCAGTACTCGGTCAGGCCGGTATCAATATCGGTGAATTCGTTAACCAGTTCAACGAACAAACTCGTGCCGAACGCATGGGCGAAGTGGTCCCGGTAGAACTCTCAGTCTTTGATGACCGTTCGTTCACGTTCATCCTCAAGACCTCACCGGCTTCACGTCTTATCCTCAAGAAGATGGGCAAGGAGAAGGGTTCACAGAAGCCAGGTACCCAGAGTGGTGGTACTATCACCAAGGCGCAGATTCGCGAGATCGCCGAAATCAAGGCTGTTGACCTCACTGCCGCTTCAGTTGAAGCAGCGATGCGCAGTATCGAAGGTACTGCACGATCAATGGGTGTAAAGGTCGTAGATTAATCCACATCTTATACTCTAAACAAAATGCACCCACCAGGGTGCTTTTTGTTTACGGGTCTGAGATTACGGTTGACGCACTCATGCTGTTGTCCTCTTATGTACCCATTATCTTGGTCTCTGTAAGAAATAGGGAAGTGAGGCGTCAAAGGGTTTGGAGCCCCAATAATGGGGTGAGTTCAATAATACAATGGGGCAGAGATGCTTGACCAACTATTAACTATCAAGAGGCCCGAACTTGTTATCGTGGTCCACGATCCAGTCCCAGGCGAGTCACCCTTTTCTAGACCTTCGCCGCGGATTGTCTCGACTATGGTTGCAAAGCAACCTTCAATCTGGGGTGTTGCCAAACGTGTGCAGATGTTACTTGTCCCACCGAATGACCGTGTAACCAATTCGTTCACTGTCCACGAGTCTCGGCGCGTTGAAGTGAATGGTGTCGACCGATTCTACTTCATGGTTAGCGGTCATAACTTTAGCTTTGGCAAACGACTTCGGAGGCAGTTCTTCCAACCAGGTTCAGCGGCCGCTATGTTTGGTCCGGTTGATGGTCCGGTCGTCGAAGAGATGATTCAAAAGTTCCTCGACGAACTAAAGCGGAAGTAAGTCGCTAATACATCAGCCATGCTGACAATCCACCCGTCCAGTTCGTGTAACTGGGCGGTTTTTGCATGTGATTGCGTTTGGGTTCATAGTTTGTTACCTTTGTCCCAGTTGTTGGACAAGGAGATCCACATGTTAGAAGTGTACGTTGGTGCTGCTCTTACCGGAGCTCCGCCTGAATTCGTCAATAACTTCCTGCCGGCACTTAAGGCAGGAATTCGCCAGATGGATATCCATGTGTTCGACTTCATCGGTCTGGAGGGAGAAACGGCACTCAAGGTCTATATTCATGACCGGAACTGCACCGAGCTGGCCGATGTCTGTGTTTTTTTGGTTGGTGAACCATCGACTGGCCTCGGCATGGAAATCATGCTGCGGGAGGGGACAGGGAAACCTGCTCTGTTCTTTGCACAGGAGAACGCTCGTGTGACCCGCATGCTTCTCGGTTTTCTCGAGGTGCGCGGGCAGAAACTCCACCGCTACAACACTGCCGAAGACATTTGTCATGTGCTGCGGGAGCATGTCCTCGCTCGGGATCCGAACTACTGGTCGCGCGGCTAGGGGCAGAGCTGAATCAAAGAAAGGGCGCGGGAGACTGCGCCTTTTTCTTATCTCATATCACTGCTATACTACTAACCAATATGGAATTGTCGCGACAGGGAGCCTTGCCCGCCCAACAGCTACAACAGCTTATGGACAGTGGTTTTATAAAAGGAGCAGACACCACTCATGTGTCACCAGCTTCACTTGATCTCACCGTCAGTGATGAGGTGTATGAAATTGAAGGGCTCCTCTTACCAAAAAGTGGGGAGACCATTAAGAGTCTCTTGCCACTTATGGATGCAAGGCGTATTGATTATAGTAATCCCTGTCGAGCGAAGAAACTTTACCTCGCTCGCCTCAATGAATCCCTCGAGCTTCCATCTGCTATCTATGGGTACTGCAATCCGAAATCATCAACCGGAAGACTTGATGTCCATGTACGGGTGCTCGCTGATGGGGTACCACGCTTTGATTCAGTGACTCCAAAGGGTTTTGTAGGTGAGTTATGGGTGGCGATTATCCCGCAGTCTTTTTCTGTCCAACTTCATGTGGGAACGCCGCTGACCCAGCTCCGCCTTTTTACCGCTGATACCCGCTTTTCAGAACTTGATTTAGAAATTGCCATGAAAGAAGGTTTGGTCTATAGTCGTGAATCTGGTGAAAAACTTTCGTATAGTGAATTGGTAACTAACGATCAAGATGGGGCAGTGGTACTCACCGCTTTAGTCGAAGAAGGGCTTTGTGGCTATGAGTGTATAGCGATCCCTGACCAAATTATTGACGTGGCACAAGTGGGTGGCTATGAAGCAGCCGAGTTTTTTAAACCGCTAACCATTGACCGCGGGGCACTGCGTCTTAAGCGCGACCGCTTTTACATACTCTCGGGTGCTGAAGCCGTACGGATTCCACCAGGATTAGCCTCTGAGATGGTGCCAATGGATGAACGCAGTGGTGATTTTCGCTCCCACTATGCCGGTTTCCTTGACCCTGGATGGGGCTACGGACAGGACGGTGCTGGGAAGGGGCGCCCGTTTACGCTTGAGGTCCGACCGTTTGAGGATTTAGTAGTGAGACCAGGTCAACCAATCGCGAAGATTCGTTTTGAGCGAATGGCTGAGGTGCCCACCTTTCATTACGACACAAAACAATCAAACTACCTCATCCAGTTTGGTCCAAAACTTGGAAAGCAATTTAAGAGCTAAACAAAAACCCCGCGACAATGTCGCGGGTTTTTTTGTTTAGCTAGTCCTTTTTTACGATATCGTGCTCACCACGTTTGATATTGAAGCGCCCTGGTTCAGGGTCAAGATGGAGTATAAGGCCACTGTCACCATAAGCATCTTCAAGCATGTGGGCCATCTCAGCCGCTCTTGCGGCGAGGGTGGGGTGGACGACACTCGTAGCCCGGAGTTCAACGAGATACACCAGAGCCGGTAGGTCACCGGTGAGGTAATTACTGATGTTGTTGCCCATGGCGTGGTAGTACTGAGCGATATACGCATCATTGGTCAAGGCTTCAATAGCAGCTTTTTGATTAGCAATAAGCGCTTCTGCTTCGCTGCGCAGGGTTGGGGTGAGTTCATCAAGATACCACTCATGGAAACCGATTTCAGTGGTGAGGAGTGGCATGCGCTGTGTCACTGCGCGGTGGCGCTGGATGTCACGGAAGGAACCAAAGTCGAGCGTAAAAGCAAAAGCTACTTCACCAGTTGTACCGAGCCACTTTGGCAACTCAGTTTTGGCCGGGCGGTTTTTAAGCAGAGACTCGTACGGAATCAGTTCAGTGCGATCAATGCCATCACGCACCAGAGCGAGAGATGGAGTTTCTGGATCGTGATAGTAATAGTGTGCCATGGTCTCGGCCACATATGCCTCCGTTGCTTCATAGCGCTTCTTTTCGCGACTAAATGAGTTGGGATAGGCAGCAATCATGCCGTCTTCGAGCTTCTGCGCAATATCACGTACTTCTGGCAGTGGATGGTGGCGGAGAATAACAATCCGATCTGCAAATTGACGAAGGGTACCACTCCACGCGAGGTTCGTTGAAGCACCAGCCGGGAGGAAGCCACGACAGATATCAAAAGCTCTAGCGGCAATAGCCTTATCGTATACGGCTTCCTTCTCACCGTCGCCAAGTGGGTACCGCTCTTTGAGAGCGTCTTTCATCTCGGCGACAGCTTTGAGATAAAAGGCCCGCCAGTTTTCGAGAATGCTTGTACCGGCGTCTGAAGCAATTGGGTTAATAAACGGTTGATGAGCAAAATCTATATAACGAGTTGATGCCTCCTGGCCGTTGTAGAGCTTGTAGTCCTGAATCGCTTTAGCGGCGAGCATTGATACTCCTTCAATAAAAACGACCGCAAAACCGCAGTCACCAATTGATTTATGGCCGTAGCCGACATAGTACGTCGACATGAATTTGTCTGCGCCTTTTTCGGCAAGTACAGTGAGGTGTTCAGCGACACCACCAACCGAGCGAGAGTGGAGCGCTTGGAGCATTGCGAGCGCTTCAGCGGTGAGAGTGGCGCCTGGATCAATAATAACAATATGACCACCGTCTTTAAGTAATTCTTTTTGATGATTAAGGGATTCAATTGATTGCATATATCTCTATTGTACGCTTTTTCTAGGGCAACAATTAAACGATTCTCGGTTTTGACAGGGGACAGTCACTTTGACTAGATTGACCGTTGAGCAAAGCTGTTTTTGAGTGCCTCGAATATTTGGCTTGAAACCGTGGTATTAGGTAAAATAGCGTATGCCTGGAACTTTAATTGTCCTTGATGGTGCTGATGGCGCTGGCAAGGCTACTCAAACTCGTTTACTCGTTGATCGCTTAAATGCTGAAGGGTATGTCGTTCATACTCTCGATTTCCCGCAATACACCCAGAATCATTTTGGTCGTCTCCTCCGTGAATGTCTCGATGGTAAGCGCGGTGATTTTATTGGCCTTGATGCCCGGTTGGCCTCAACGATTTTTGCTGCCGACCGTTTTGAATCAGCGCCGATTATTCGAGAATGGCTTGAAAGTGGGGCAGTGGTAATTCTCGACCGGTATGTGAGCTCAAATATGCTGCATCAAGGTGCCAAGATTTATGATGCCGAAGAACTATCAAACTTTTTAACCTGGCTTGATCATATGGAACATGGTGTCTTTGGCATTCCTCGTCCCGACACTATCGTGTATCTTGATGTGCCATTTGATGTTCGAAAAAAGCTCAAAGCTGAAGCGGTGGCAGCTGGAAAACATGGGGTAGAAGTAAAACTCGATCAAGCCGAAGCTAACGACCAGCATCAGCAAGATGCTGAGGAGAATGCTAAACGTTTAGTGGCGCTTCATAATGAATGGCGGACGGTAGTTTGTGTAGATGGTGATACACTTTTATCTCGTGAAGCTATCCATGAGCAAGTCTACGAAACCGTAAAGCCAATCTTGCCGCCACGTTACGAGTAGGGTATGGAACTCAAAGTCAAAAAGCTACACCCCGATGCCAAGCTACCGAGCTATGCGCACGCGAGTGATGCGGGGATGGATTTGTATACGGTTGAGTATTTTGTTATCGAACCAGGAGCGCATGTGATTGCAAAGACCGGTATCGCCCTTGTTATACCAGATGGGTATGCCGCCCTTGTATGGGACAAAGGTGGTATTGCGAACAAACGTCACCTCAAAACCGTGGGCGGCGTGTTTGATACTGATTATCGGGGGGAGTATCTCATCGGCCTCTACAATTTTGGGACGGAAGCACAGGCTTTTAAGGCAGGTGATAAGATTGCGCAGCTCATTATACAACGAGTTGAACACCCGACTCTCATTGAGGTGACTGAACTCGATGCAACACCCCGTGGGGAAGGCCGATTTGGTAGTACTGGAGAGTAGCGTACAATAATGAAAACATTTATGGAAAAAGCAAAATTGATTGTCGTAGACGGTGGGGCAAATATTGGTAAGGCGACACAAGCCGACATGCTCATGAACCGGCTCATGAATGAAGGGTATACGGTTGGGAAGATGGATTTCCCGCGCTACAACCAAAACACTATTGGCCACTTCATCAATGAGTTTATTGATAGTGATAGTCCATCTTTGGCGACCTTGCCACCCAAGTGTTTTGCGATTCTCTTTGCGGCTGACCGTTTTGAATCAAAAAAGCAGATTGAAGAATGGATAGCCGAAGGACGGGTGATTATCTTTGACCGGTACGTCAGCGCCTCGATGCTGCACCAGGGGAGTAAGATTACCGATATCGATGCGCGGGAGGAGTTCCTTCGTTGGGTAGAGCACGTGGAGTATGAAATATTTGGTATGCCGCGCCCCGACCTCACGGTCTATCTTGATGTACCACCAAATGAGAGTGATAAGCTTCTCGGTTATGTAGAAGAGCTTGGGGTGAAAGTCATAAACGATGAAAGTAAGGCAAAGATCGACCAAGCCAAAGTTTCTGATTGCGCAAAGTACCTTGCTGCTATTAATCACAACTGGGTGACGGTACCGTGTATGGCTGATGGTAACCTCCGCAACCGTGATGATATTCACGAAGAAGTGTATCAGGCGGTCAAAAGTAAGGTGTTGATTTAAGAGTCTAGTCAAAAAAGCCTGCAGACAAGGAACGAGAGCGAGTAAATGTGAAGCGTATTAGATATACGATGAACTTTTACGAGCGAGCAGTGACGTCGTATCCAGGTTTTTTGGACGGACTCTAGTACATGGCGGTGCGAGCCCGGTTTACTATCTCCTTTACATCATGACTTGCTTTTACGATGTAGTCTTCTGGCTTGAGTGATACCGCCTCATAGACATTTTCTGGAGCGCTGTAGTTTGTAAGGTAGATGACCTTGGCGGTTCGTCCCCAAGCATCTTCACGGATTTTTTTCATCGCTTCATATCCATCCATATTTGGCATATCAATATCCATGAGAATGAGTGACGGGTGATATTCAAGCGCAAGAGCAATCGCCTCAGTATTGTCTTTGGCGATTAACACATTGATACCGGCCTCACTAAACGCAAAGCGGTACATTTCGCTCAGTACCATATCATCATCAACGAGTAAAATAGTTTTTTGGTCCATATTGACAGTATATCACCTGCGTAGGCTAGTGGGTAGCAAATCGTTTTCTTTAGCTTCACTGCCAAAAATCTTGTATACTACAGCTACTAAATATCCGCCCTATGATCTAAGTACCTGCGACATTGATGAGAGGAATTATCTAAAGCTAATTTACTATCGTATGGAACACTATTCATTCATCAAAGCGCAGGATCCAGAATTGTATACCGCTCTTGTTGGCGAAGAGGCCCGCGAAGCGCGCGGGGTAGAGCTTATCCCAAGTGAGAACTACGTCTCACGAGCGGTACTTGAGGCCAATGGTTCTGTGTTTACCAATAAGTACTCTGAGGGGTATCCCGGCAAGCGGTACTACGGCGGACAAGAGTATACTGATATTGCGGAGACGCTCGCTATCGAGCGGGCCAAAGAACTTTTTAAGGCCAAATATGCTAATGTGCAGCCACTTGGGGGTGCAGCAGCGAACGTCGCGATGTACTTTGCTTTGATGGAGCCAGGTGATACCGTCCTTGGTATGGATCTCAGTCATGGGGGACACCTCACCCATGGACATCCCACTACTGCCATAAACAAAGTCTTCAACTTTGTCCGCTATAAGATGAAAGATGTTGAGACGGGAGAAATCGATTACGAGGAATTACGTCGTGTCGCCCTCGAATATAAACCAAGGGTTATCCTGGCTGGCTTCTCTGCGTATAGTCGTGAGCTTGATTATCAAAAGTTTGTTGATATCGCCAAAGAAGTTGGTGCGTACACCGTCGCAGATATGGCTCATATTGCTGGACTGATTGCCGGTGGGGTAGCGAAGAATCCGTTTGACTTCGGTTTTGATGTGATTACCACCACTACCCACAAGACACTTCGTGGTCCACGTGGGGGAATGATTCTTGTTCGTGATGATGAAGAGATTGCGAAGAAAATCAATAAGGCAGTTTTCCCCGGTATGCAAGGTGGTCCACATATGCACATTATTGCAGCGAAGGCGGTCGCTTTTGGAGAGGCGCTCACACCAGCCTTTAAGGTCTATGCGGCCCAGATTCTCAAAAATGCCAAAGCAATGGAAGCGGTCTTTAAGGCTGAAGGTGTACGTCTGCTCTGTGGCGGAACAGATAACCATCTCCTCGTGGCTGATGTCTTTGGAAGTCTTGGGGTCACTGGTCAGGAGGCCGAGACGGTGCTTGATGAGGTCGGTATCACCCTTAATAAGAATATGATTGCCGACGATACTCGTACGGCGATGGATCCGTCTGGTATTCGCTTTGGTACCCCAGCGATGACTACTCGAGGCATGAAAGAAGGGGAAGCGACCAAGCTCGCCGAAATCATGATTACTGCCATGCGCGCGAAGTCCGATGCTAGGAAGAAAGCCGAACTCCAGAAAGAGGTGCAAGCGCTTTGTGAGGCGTTCCCCGTCCCAGAGAAAATGGTTTAAATCGCGTTTTCTAAACCCACATACTTTGTCGTGTTTCATTCGTTAATATTCACCGTATAACAAATACGTCTCACATCCCCCTCAATCACACTCCTCGTCTCTGGGGTCATAAAACCCGATTTATCATGACTGCATTTAGTGTTGAATCTCAAAACCACCGGCCTAAAGGGCCGGTGGTTGCTTTTTTGTTTCTGATGTGTCATAATCATGTTGAGGCACGGGACCGGAACCCCGTAACTCTCTTCACTGTCCCTCGTTCCGCGACTGGGCGCCTGAGAGCAATCTTGGGCGCCATTTTTTATTTAGCCCGTTAGAAGTTTCCATATAGCGTTTTTTAGCGTTTTTTATAGTAACGATGACACTTCATTAAAAATTGAAGAAATTCTAACGGGCTCTATCTGCTACAATACCTCTATGGACGACGAGCGGGAACCATTTTTAAAACGTATCAAGCATACGGTCAAACACCACTGGCTGACACTGGCTTTTGTCGGTGGATTTATCACTGACTTCCTCCTCCTCAATCGTGTTGATGATGCAATTGATAATGCGATTCTTACCGCGTATGTGGTACTCGCCACCATCTCACTGCTGCTCTTTTATGCTGGCATTGCGCAGCGCTTTGGGTACATCTGGTCGCCACGCGTGCAAAAAGGGGCGAGTATCGTCATGCAGTATGCGTACGGTGGTCTCTTCTCGGGCATGCTCATTTTTTATGGCAAGAGCGGCGCGATTCTCTCGAGTTGGCCGTTTCTCCTTCTTATCATTATTGCGATTCTCGGCAACGAATTGATTAAGAATCGGGGACAGCAGCTGGTCTTTAACCTCTTTGCCTATTTTGTTGGACTCTTCTCGTTTATGGTACTTCAAGTACCTGTCTTAAGTGGTTACATGGGTGGCTGGATATTTTTTGGTTCGGGGCTTCTCGCACTCTTTGGGGTGTACATTGTCATCCAATTGCTGACCTTTATTATTCCCAACTACCTCCTTCTCGAGATGCGGAAGATTGTCTTTGTGATTCTCGGTACGTTTGTCGTCTTTCAGGGTTTCTATATTACAAACATCATTCCACCAATCCCACTATCACTAAAGGAAATTACTATTGCGCAATCCGTTGTTCGGGTAGGGAATGATTATGAGGTAGTCTATGAACCGGCACCGTGGTGGCAGTTCTGGGTGCGCGCACATGAGACCTTTCATCCCGCCACAGGATCAGTGGCTTGCTTTACTCGGGTCTTTGCACCAACAAAGCTCTCGACTGAAATAGAGCATGTCTGGGAATACAAAGACCCCAAGACGGGGAAGTGGGTGCACCATTTTAGCTTGCCATTTCCGATTGTCGGTGGAGGTGAAAATGGCTATCGGGGCTTTACCGCTATTTCGAGTTATCGCGATGGTACCTGGCGCTGTCGGGTGACGACGAAGCGTGGCCAGGTGATTGGTCAACAGATATTTACGATTGATTCGACCGAAAAACCTGGTCGGACTGAACGACGGGTTGAGTAGTTCATAATTTAGGGTTTTCTGTTATAGTGTGCCCATATGGAAGCTGTTATCTGTGCTGCTATCAAAGACGCGCTGGTCGAACTTGGTCTCCCCGAGGTAGTTTTTTCCATTGAGCACCCGAAGATCCTTGATCATGGTGATTACGCCTGCAACATAGCGATGGTTCTGGGTAAGCAGGTGGGGCAGGCACCACGCACGCTAGCGGAGCAAATCCTTGCGAAGCTTCAAGGTCAGATTGAGTATGTTGAGCGGATCGAAATCGCTGGTCCGGGTTTTTTGAACTTTTACCTCAGTCGAGACTTGTTCTCAGCTGAAGCTGTCCGTGTTTTACAGCTGGGAGACACTTGGGGTAAAAATGATAGTTGGTCAGACAAAAAAGTAGTTGTTGAATATACCGACCCCAATCCGTTTAAAGAGTTTCATATTGGTCATCTTTTTACCAATGCCGTTGGTGAATCAATCGCTCGTCTTTTTATGATGAATGGAGCTGAAGTGAAGCGTGTTTGTTACCAAGGTGATGTTGGTCTTCATGTGGCGTATGCGCTTTGGGGTATGCAAGAACTTGGTATTACTGCGCAGAGCGATTTTACTGCAAAGGATTTGGGTCGTGCCTATGCCCTTGGTGCCACCACGTACAAAAACGATGAGTCCAAGCAAGAGATGATTCGATCGATTAATAAGGCGGTGTATGATCGTAGTAACGAAGAACTAAACGCCCTTTATGACGCAGGACGAACTATTTCTCTAGCGTATTTTGAAACTATTTATCAGACAGTAGGAACCAAGTTCGACGAGTACTTTTTTGAAAGTGAAGCTGGTCCACGCGGCAAACAGCTGGTTTTAGATAACCCTACCCATTTCGGAGAAAGTGATGGTGCGCGTGTATTTAAGGGTGAAGACTACGGGCTTCATACTCGAGTATTTCTAAATAAAGAAGGTCTCCCGACGTACGAAGCAAAAGAGCTTGCACTTGCAAAAATGAAAGAAGAAAAGCTTGGTGTTTACGATCACTCAGTCATTTCTACCGCCAAAGAAATCAATGAGTATTTCAAGGTACTTCTAAAGGCTATGAGTTTTGTCTATCCCGATTTAGCTGCTAAGACCGAACATATTGGTCATGGTATGGTTCGTCTTACTACTGGGAAGATGTCATCGCGAACAGGTGATGTTATTCCAGCTCTTGAATTTATTGAGGATGTCGCAGCTACTGCGCGCGAACGAATTGATGCGTCAGGTGTTTCCAGAGCTACCGATACACTTGCGACCCAAATCGCTGTGGCCGCTATAAAGTACGCAACTCTAAAGGGAAGTATTTTCCAAGACTCTGTTTTTGATAAAGAGAAAGCCCTCTCTTTTGAAGGGGACTCCGGTCCATACCTGCAATACACGTATGCGCGCTGTCTTTCAGTCCTTGAGAAAGCGAGGGACGTAGGAATCGAGCCGCAACTTGCGCCAGCACCTGAAGTCCCATACGTGCTAGAACGTATTCTCTACCGTTTTCCCGAAGCGGTGGAGGAGGCGCTAGACGAGCGAGCGCCACACACTGTCGTAACATACCTCACCGAACTGGCCGGAGAATTTAATTCTTTCTATGCGCATGAAATGATTGCAGATGCGAGTGATATATACGCACCATACAAAACCTTACTGACCAGTGCGGTGGCGACCACACTCAAGAACGGCCTTTGGGTCCTTGGTATTGAAGCACCAGAACGACTCTAATGACCTTGACGGTAATACTGACGGGTGTACGATTATAGTCTATCCGCTTCAGAGAGGAGATGATGAAGATGGGGTGATGTTTTTTGTGGTAATTATCGGTCTGTTAGGACTGATGCTCTACGACATACTCGAAATAAGTATGCGTTGTGGTCGAGCAAGGAAACTGAGCGGGTAACACCCGCTCTTTGCTTTGTATCATTCGCCAAACCAAAGAATCGTGGTACTATCTGAATTACCGGCCTGATATGTCGGTGTAAGTAAGGGGTCCGACCCCTAACTGGCATTAATAATGTCTGATATACATTTTATATTTTTATGTCTAAACAACACGGTCGTGAAAACGACAGTGTCGAGGTAGTAACCTCGACCCCAAAGAGTGACGTTGCTCTGCGCGAAGAGACTATTCTCGCGTTTTGGCAAGAGCACGATATTTTTAATAAAACACTAGCGACCCCAGCTGGGGAAGCACCAATTGGTGACTACGTCTTCTATGACGGACCACCGTTTGCGACCGGGACACCACACTACGGTCATATACTAGCAAGTACCATCAAGGACGCTGTGCCACGCTTTTGGACTATGCGCGGTTACCGCGTCCCACGGAAGTGGGGCTGGGACTGTCATGGTCTGCCACTTGAAAACCTCATCGAGAAGAAACTTGGCCTCGCCACGAAGCGCGACATCGAAGACTATGGCGTGAAGAACTTCAACGAAGCCGCGCGTGGCACCGTGATGGAGTATGCTGATTATTGGAAGATGGCTATCCCTCGGATGGGACGCTGGGCCGACATGGAGAATGACTACAAGACCATGGACAGTACCTACACCGAAAGTGTTTGGTGGGTCTTCTCTGAACTCTACAAAAAAGGTCTTGCCTTTGAAGGCTTCAAGACTATGCACCTCTGTCCACGCTGTGGGACAACCCTCTCAAACTTTGAAGTAAACCAGGGCTATAAAGATATCAAAGATATCGCGGTGACGGTGAAGTTGCCACTCCTTGATGAACAGGGTGCTGTGACTGATACCTCACTCCTCGTGTGGACGACCACTCCCTGGACACTCCCAGGGAACTTGGCGGCTGCTATCAATCGTGAGTTTGATTATGTGAAGGTGGCGTTGACTTCCGATGGCGTAACAGAAAATCTTATTATCGCCAAAGGACGCCTCGTACAGCTCGGTGATGCATCGTACGACATAATCGAAGAAATGAAGGGCGAAGCCTTGATTGGTCGACGTTATCAACCACCATTTCCATTTTTGGCAGGACAGTCGTTTGACCAGACGAATGCCTGGAAGATTTGGCATGCGGACTATGTCGAGCTCGGTGAAGAGGGGACCGGTGCTGTGCATATTGCTCCTGCTTATGGTGAGGATGACATGCAGCTCGCGAAGACTAATGGCGTGCCAATTGTTCACCACGTCGACGAGAGCGGTCGCTTCAAAGACTGGGTGACGGGCTTTAACTGTGCGCTGGTGAAGCCAAAAGATGATGATGCTGCAGGTGTCGATCACAAAGACACTGATATCGAAATCCTCAAGTCTCTCCAGGCCGCGGGCAAGATTTTTAAGAAAGAGAACATCACGCACAGCTACCCACACTGTTGGCGCTGTGATACGCCACTCCTCAATTACGCGACTACCTCGTGGTTTGTGAACGTACCAAAGATCAAAGACGAACTCGTCGCCGTGAACAGCGAAGTTAATTGGGTGCCAGATCACGTCGGTACCAATCGCTTCGGGAAGTGGCTTGAAGGCGCCCGCGACTGGGCTATCTCTCGTCAGCGCTACTGGGGAGCACCACTCCCAATCTGGAAAAATCCGACCACTGGTGAGGTGAAGGTTATTGGCTCGCTTAAGGACCTCCAGTCATATATTCGTAAGAGTGGCAACACCTACACCATCACCCGTCATGCTGAGGCAGAGAGTAATATCACGGGTGTGATTGACGCGTTTGCCGATGAGAGCAATCACCTCACTGATAATGGTCGGGCACAGGCCAAAGCTACTGCCGAGACACTTCGATCTCGCGGTGTTACCCGAATTGTCCACTCGGGAATGACCCGAGCCCGCGAGACGGCCGAACTTATTGCAGCCGAACTCGGACTTCCGAGTGATGCTGTCATTGCCGATGTAAGACTACAAGAATTTAAGGTAGGAACCGAGTGGGAAGGTAAGACCTGGGCCGAGTTCAACTCGCAGTTTGCCACTGAGGAAGAAAAGTTTGAGAAGACTTTTACTGGAGGAGAGAGTCGGTACGATCTCCTCAAGCGTGTCGGAGCGTGGCTTTATGAATATGAGTCCAAGCACCAAAATGAACATACTCTGGTTGTTGGGCACGGTAGTTCACTGTTTGCCCTTGAGGCGGTAGCGCGTGGAGCCAATCACGTAGAAATGATGACACTCAAAAAACAGGGTTACCTGAGCAATAGTGAAGTCCGTGACTTGCCATTTACACCGGTCCCACACAATGACCTCTTCCAGCTCGACTACCATCGACCATATATCGACGAGATAGAACTCTTCGATACTGACGGTACGAAGCTCGAGCGTATCAAAGACGTCTTTGACTGTTGGTTTGAAAGTGGGTCGATGCCGTACGCGCAGCACCACTACATGGGAGAGAATCCTGAAGCCTTTGTGGGTACCTGCTTCCCAGCACAGTTTATCGCCGAAGGGCTGGATCAGACACGTGGATGGTTCTACTCACTGATTGTGCTTGGTACCGCACTTTTTGGTCGCTCTCCGTACGAGAACGTGATCGTAAACGGTCTGGCACTCGCGGAAGATGGCAAGAAAATGTCGAAGAGTCTCCGCAATTATCCTGATCCGATGGAGCTCGTAGACCGGGTTGGTGCCGACGCTATCCGTTACTACATGATGTCTGCGCCAATTATTCGTGGCGAAGACCTCAACTTCAGTGAGAAGGAAGTAACTGAACAACAGCGCAAGAATATTGGTCGTTTGCACAATGTACTCGCCATGTACGAGATGTACGCAGATGGTACCAAGGCAGATGGTACATCGAGCAATGTCCTCGACTGCTGGATTGTCTCACGCCTCAATCAGCTGATTGGGGAAGTGACAGCTGGCTACGAAAGCTACGAGCTTGATAAAGCCACTCGTCCACTGGCTGACTTTATCGATGATGTGTCTGTCTGGTACCTCCGCCGCAGTCGTGAGCGCCTGAAGCAGGATTCGAAAATTGAGGCATCTCCGTCGTTGCGGGTCCCAGCCGATTCTTTCGCCGTAGCAGAAAGTACGTCTCCATCATCAGCTTTCCCGCGCCTTGCATCTGACACTCAATTATCAAATCCTGAGACAAGCGATAAAGAATTGGCATTAGGAACCCTCCGCTTTATCCTGCGAGAACTGGCGAAGGTAATGGCACCAGCCATGCCGTTCTACGCTGAGTATCTCTACCGCGCGGTGCGCGATGAGAGCGAAGCTGAGAGTGTGCATCTCACGAAGTGGCCGGTAGCAGGGGATACAAACGAGGAGGTTGTTGAATTGATGAAGCAGGTACGAGAAGTGGTGACCGCAGCCCTTGAAGCACGCACCAAGTCTGGTATCAAAGTGCGTCAGCCCATCGCGAGTGTCACTGGTCCAGAGTTGCCAGCGGAGTACCAGTCAATTGTCCTCGATGAACTTAATGCCAAGAGCTATCTAGTAGGGGAGATGATAGCGATTGATACCAACCTCACCCCAGAACTTATCGCCGAAGGAGCGGTGCGCGAACTCATGCGGGCCATCCAGGATATGCGTAAAAAGGCCGACCTTACTCCAGCGGATCTCGTTATACTAACCGTTGAGACAGATGCGGCAGGACAGGCAGCAGTGAGTGGACATCTCGAGACGGTCCTCAATACTGTCAATGCTACGACGCTCAACTTTGGTCCAACAGCAGGAACTGAAGTTGCGGCCGGAGACTACCACTTCAAGGTATCGTTTACGAAGTAAGAAATACTCCATTTAAATGGAGTATCAGAAGGAAATAAAACCGCCCCGAATCAATACGTGATTCGTGGCGGTTTTGCGATATGAGCAAATGCTATAATAGCCAATGATGTCCTACCAGACTTACATAACCGATGCGGTGGTGGTTGGGAGTTATGCCAGTAACACCGCTGATAAGTCGTTCCTTCTTTTTACTGAGCGGGCAGGGATGCTCTACGCGACCGCTCGCAGTGTGCGCGAAGAGCGGAGCAAGCAGCGCTATGCTTTGCAAGATTTCTCTCATATCACCGTGACCTTGGTGAAGGGCAAAGCCGGTTGGCGCATTGGGAGTGTCGAGGCCTATGAGAATTTTTATGCTGATGCCGCTTCGCGCCAGGCCCGGGGGAGTATTGTCCGGTTGACGAAGACACTCCGTCGTTACGTGCAGGGTGAAGTATCAGACGAAGCGCTCTACCGTACCTACGTTGAATCACTTTCCCTTCTAGCGACCGAATGTGAAGCGCGTACGGCTTACGAGCGTTTTGCAGAAGTGCAGCTCTTGTCACATCTCGGTTACGTGGCGAGTGATGCGGTCTTAGCACCCCTTCTTTCTACCTCCTTACACGAGCTCTCTCCAGCGGTGGTGGGAGCGCATGAGGCAACGCTTGAACACCTCTACCGTGGCGCACAGGCAGTCAGTCATCTCGAACATTAGAGTGATATACTAAGGACATATGTCAGGTATTAAAGATCAAGCAGAGCTTGATAAGATGCGAAAGCGTCTCTATGAACGTGGTGGACAACCTCGTGCCGCAACGCGGGTGAATCTCACCACTGAAGAACCAACCACGGTAGCTCGTGATTGGCAGGCGCCGGTAGTGCCTGTAAAAGCACCGGTGCCACCACCGCGAGAGGTAGTTGTGCCAGCTGTGCCAAAGCGCAAAAAAACCTACCGTACGATTATCTTATTAGCCACGGTTGCGATATTTGTGTTAGTGCTCGGGGTGACCGGACTCTACATGTTTCTCGGTAACAACCAGATTTCAAACGAGAATATTTATGTTTCGATTTCCGGTCCTATTACGGTTGGTGGTGGTGAGACTTTGCCCCTTGAGATTAAGATTGAAAACAAAAACACTGTCTCTATCGAGGCGGCTGTCTTGATTGTAAATCTTCCACCCGGAACCAAATCAACTGAAGAGAATCCTCGCGATATGCTTGAGGAGCGGGTATCAATTGGTGCTGTTGGCGCCGGGGAGGTGATTACTGTGCCCCTTAATGCGGTTGTGTTTGGTGAAGAAAATCAGGAACGTCAGGTAAAGTCGACTATCGAATATCGTCTCCGGGGTTCAAATGGTACCTTCTATAAAGAATCAGAACCGTTCAACTTCAAAATCAATTCATCACCGGTGGTGATGCAGATTAATACCCTCAAAAAGGTATCAGCTGGCCAGGAAATAGAAGTCGAATTGCTGGTACGATCAAATTCTTCAGCGCCTCTGAAGGATATTTTAGTGCAGGCAGACTATCCTAATAATTTTGATTTTAGTAGGTCAGAACCAAATCCGATGTATCGCGAGAGCGCGTGGTTACTTGATGAAATCAAACCAGAAGAAACCAAAACCATCAAAATCCGTGGTGTCATTATTGGTCAGCAGGCCGAGGAGTTCCAAATCAAGTTTAGTGCTGGAACCCCGAAGCCTGAAAATCAATTTGAGATTGGCTCTATCCTTACCATTGCGAACGCTGACTTTGTCATCGAACAACCATTTATTAACGTAAGTCTTGGTGTAAACGGCACCGAGAGTGAGATTGTGACTGCACGTACTGGTTCGATGATAAACGTCAATATCGCGGTTCGCAATACGCTCACCGATACGCTTTACGATCTAGCTGTGGAAGTAAAAGTCGCTGGTAACGTCCTTGTGCGCGATCGGGTAAATGTCCCAAATGGTTACTACGACTCTGTCAAAGACGTGATCCGGTTTGATCCTTCAGGTAATAGTGACTTAGCACAGGTTTCCCCTGGGGAGATTAAGACCTTTTCATTTACTCTCAATCCAGGCAGTGAGACGAATACCCCATCATTTACTCTTAATGCCAATGCGTACGCTCGTCGCGTGTCTGAATCAGCTGCAACTGAGCGGCTAGTTGGTACGGCAAAGACTGAAGTTAAGTTCACGTCTATTGTCCGTATTAACCGTGAGCTTGGTCGGGGTACCGGCACCTTTACCGAGACGGGACCGTTCCCTCCAGTGGCAGACCTTGCCACAACCTACACGGTGACTCTGATTGCCAGCGCGGGTGGAAATGACGTGACGGGGGCTACAGTAGCAACTGCGCTTCCACAATATGTCTCGTGGCAAAATCAATCATCAGGGGATGGCACCGTTTCTTTTAATCCAATCTCCAAAGAAATTGTCTGGTCAATTGGCGACATTGATGCGGGTAAAGAAAAACAAATGAAGTTCCAAGTGAGCTTGCTACCGAGTCAGACGCAAATCGGGAGCGCACCAGCCATCTTGGCTGCCAGTCGCTTCCGCGCCACGGACCGCTTTACCGGCGACGTTGTCCGGGCTGATTCGGCACCACTTTCAACTGAACTCTCGACCGAAGCCGGCTTTGAAAAGGGAAACGGGATAATTCGTCGCACGGTTGGTGCCGCCGCAGAATAATGCTTTCTATGAAAGCCACCTCGCCAAACGCTTTTGGCGAGGTGGTTTTTTTGTGGTACAACAGTATCTGTAACTATACATATTATGTCTTTAGAAAACACTAGCCGTACTGTTGTCACCATGGATAAAATCACCGCGCTGTGTAAGCGCCGCGGGTTTGTCTTCCAGGGATCTGATATCTACGGTGGGCTTAAAGGGGCGTGGGATTTAGGTCCACTTGGTGTCGCACTCAACAACCGGATTAAGAGTGAGTGGTGGAAGATGTTTGTTGAAGGTCGGGAAGATATGTACGGCCTTGATGCCGCGATTTTGATGAACGCAAAAGTCTGGGAAGCCTCAGGCCACGTAGCTGGTTTCGTCGATCCGCTTGTGGAAGACACTGAGACGGGTGAGCGCTTTCGAGCTGATCATCTGCTCAAAGACAACGGTATTGAGGCTGACGGCCTCTCGCTTGAAACGATTGACTCGCTGATTCTTGAAAAAGGAATCAAGAGTCCCAAAGGCAATCCACTTTCAAAGGCCCGTACTTTTAATATGATGTTTGAGACGCGGATAGGTGCGACTGCTGGACCAGAGGGACAAGTGTATCTTCGTCCTGAAACTGCTCAGGGTATTTTTGTAAACTTCAAAAATGTCGTGGACAGTATGTCACCAAAATTGCCATTTGGTATTGGACAGATTGGAAAGGCCTTTCGTAATGAAATTGCTCCACGAGAGTTCCTTTTTCGGGTGCGTGAGTTTGAACAGATGGAAATTGAGTACTTTGTTCGTCCCGAAGAATGGGAAACAAAGTTTGAAGAGTGGCGAGAGGCCATCTGGGCCTGGTTTGATCACCTCGGCCTTGCGCGCGAGAATGTACAGGAATTTGAAGTGCCAGAGAATGACCTCGCGCACTATAGTAAGCGCACGATTGACTTTGAGTACAACTACCCAGGCAAGGGTTTTGACGAGCTTGCCGGTTTTGCCTACCGCACCGACTTTGACCTCCGGGCTCACATGGCGGGGAGTGGCGTATCGATGGAGTACGTCGACGGAGATGGGACGAAGCTTGTGCCACATGTGCTTGAACCATCCTTTGGTGTTGGTCGTGCGCTCACGGCAGTGCTGTGTGAAGCGTACCGTGAAGACGAGGTTAACGGCGAAGTCCGCACCTACCTCGCCCTCCCAACCCACCTCGCACCATACCGGGTCTGCGTCTCACCGCTTTTGAAGAATAAATCAGAACTGGTAGACAAAGCCCGCGGTGTCTTCCAGTTACTCAAAAAAGAATTTGGAAATGTCGCCTGGGATGATAACGGTAACGTCGGCAAGCGATACCGCCGCCAAGACGAAATTGGTACGCCATACTGCATCGTTATCGACTTTGATACCCTTGGCGAAAATCCTGACCTTACAGACTCCGTCACCATCCGCCACCGTGATAGTGGGGAGCAGGAGCGAGTAGCTATCGGTGAACTCGTTAGCCGATTGAAGTAGTATTTGACAAATACCAATTAAGGTTGTAATTTTACTCAGATTGATCTTATTGCCTAAAGGAGGCAGCTGTGTTCCATCACCATATCGATGAAGTGTCCGCACACGACTGGTTTCGCTTCATCATGGCCGAGTACATGATGGAGATTCTGCAGTGTGAGAAATACTTCGGGGAACCTCATACCTGTCACATCATCGCCCGAGTGGTCGCTCCGCTTCTGGAAGCTCGTGTCGTTACTGGCGCGGTTTTCACCCTCTATAAGGAGGGTGACGAAGTGAAACTGTTCGAAAACGAACACTCTTGGATAGAGTTCGACCAGGGGTGGGTGCTTGACCTCAAGCCAGTCGGCATCATGTCGCGCGGGCCGATTCTCGTTGATGCAAAACCGCGTGGTCCTGGGTATCTGTGGTACCACCGATACGATCGGTGGCACTGGCCAAAAGAAATACAGACAGACACGACGAAAAAATCGATACATCGTATGCGGAGAGCCCTGGCTGATGTGCTCGTGCAGAAACCTCTTTCGAAGACAGAACACGCACGACGTTTCCATAAGCTCATCTCCTAAGCATGGCCGGCCCCGTGAGGGACCGGCCGCCTTTTTATTTCCCGGGCTGTGATAGAGTATTTTAACCATGTTCCAAAGTGGCAGTAGCCAGCGTTTGGCGGTGGGCGTCCACCAACAAGCAGTATCCGGCTTTGCGTGAGACGAAGGGTCGGTTGTAGGAACGATGGGAGGGGTGGTGTCTATTGTTTTGCTGAGATATGCGATCGCTGGCACCGCCCCGTTTCTATTTGCAGAGATTGTGATACAGTATTTTGACTATGGCAGATAAAAAAGCGAGGTATATTACCACCACCTTACCGTATGTGAACGCCGACCCACATATCGGTTTTGCGTATGAGATTGTAAATGCCGACGCTTTGGCACGCTACTGGCGTCTCTTGGGTGATGAGGTGTTTTTCAATACCGGTACAGACGAGCATGGGCAGAAGATTGCCCAGAAGGCCGATGAAAAAGGCGAGAGTCGCCAAGCGTATGTTGATCATTATGCTAACGAGTTCAAAAAGCTCGGTGAGGCACTCAATCTATCTTTTGATGCCTTCATCCGTACTACTGACGCAAAACACGTAGCGGCTGCGCAAGAAATCTGGCGCCGCTGTGCCGAACGGGGAGATATTTTTAAGAAGTCATACAGTGGTCACTATTGTGTGGGGTGTGAGCTGTTTTATAAACCAGAAGAGCTACTTGAAGGAAATGTTTGTCCAATTCACACCACACCGTGTCAGGTGATTCAAGAAGAAAACTACTTCTTCAAACTCTCAAACTACCAGACGTACCTCGAAGACTACCTCAGTCGTGAGGGAGTGATTGAGCCAGAATGGCGTCGCCAGGAAGCGCTTAACTTTGTAAAAGCTGGGCTCGAAGACTTTAGTATTTCGCGCGAGAAGTCGCGTCTTGATTGGGGTATTCCGGTACCAGACGACGAGAACCAGGTCATGTACGTGTGGTTTGATGCGCTCACGAACTACATCTCGACGCTTGGCTGGCCAGATGAGTCAGGAGACTTTGGTAAGTTCTGGCGTGACGGCGACGTCATGCAAGTAGCCGGTAAGGATCAGGTACGCTTCCAGTCCATCATGTGGCAGGCGATGCTCAAGAGTGCAGGGGTAAAAGCGACAGACAAAGTGGTCTACCACGGCTTTATTAATAGTGGCGGACAGAAGATGAGTAAGTCTCTCGGTAACGTGATTTCACCGTACGAACTGATTGAAAAGTACGGCACAGACGCCACGCGCTACTTGCTTCTTCGCCACGTTCATCCATTTGATGATAGTGACGTCACCTGGGAGAAGCTTGATGAGTGGTACACCGCGAATCTCGTCAATGGTCTCGGGAACCTCGTCGCTCGTGTGATGAAGATGGCTGAGACGCATCTTGACGCACCGGTCGAGCGACCAGAAGCGGTGAGATTTGCTGATGAGTACACTGAAGCCTTTGCGACACATAATCTCCAGTTGGTGTGTGACTATGTGTGGTCGCGAGTGGGTGCGCTTGATGAACGGATTGCGACCGAAGAACCATTTAAGCTTGTAAAGACTGAACCAGAGAAAGCGAAGGCGATAATTCGTGAACTAGTCCTTGAGGTGTACAGTATCGGCCGTCTCCTCAGTCCACTCATGCCAGAAACAAACCGCATCATCAAAGAAGCGGTCCTTGAGAACAAAAAGCCAGACAATCTCTTTAAGCGCCTTGATGCGTAGTATGGAAAAACCACAAGTCATATTCATACACGGCGGAGACGCCTTTCGTGATCCAGAGAAACTCTATGAGATGTTGCGTGAGCGGATGTTTAATCCGTATGAAGCCAAAAAGAAATGGCAGGAGTTATTGTTTGCCAATCTTGCTGATACACATGAGTGTCACCGGCTGTCGATGCCAAACTCATTTTGGGCAGACTACGAAGCTTGGAAAATTTGGTTTGAAAAAATGGTCCCGTACCTCCGGGATGGAGTAGTGCTCGTCGGACACTCTCTTGGCGGTAGCTTCTTGTTCCGGTATCTCACTGAAAACAAACTACCTGTTACCGTAGGACAACTGCACCTCGTCGCGCCAGTAATTTTGCCAACCGAAGATTGTGGGGGATTCTATATCAATATCGAAAACTGGACCGGGTTTGCTTCAGTAGTCACCGCTGTCCATCTCTGGCATTCAGAAGATGATTTTGTTGTGCCAATCATCCATAGCGAAACGGTAGTAAATCTCTATCCAACCGCCACCTTCCATCGCTTCGCTGACCGTTTCCACTTTATTGGCGAGACGTTTCCTGAGATTGAAGCTGTAATCGCCACCACCTAAATATGCGACATCTTATAGTACTGCCAGGGAATAGTTTAAAGAACAAAGCGTGGGGTGAGCTTATGCTCGAGATGTACACCTCACAATTTGATTCGGCTTTTATGCTTGAGTACGACCACTGGGTGAGTGGGGAAGCGAATATCAATTTTGCGAGAGAGGAAGAAAAACTGCGTGCGCATACGGCGTCACTGCCGACCGGGACGGTGATTGTGCTTATGGCTAAGTCGGCCGGTTCACTGTTGGCGTTTTTGGCTATACACCACAGAGCTATCACACCAAGTCACTGTGTGTTTTTTGGTATACCGTTTGATCTTGCAGCAGAGAATCTCTTCAAAGACGATTGGTCAGCGGTAGACAGTTTTGCGATCAAGGCCATTGCGTTTCATAATGTGGCCGATCCAACCACCAGTTACGAGTTCACCAAATCAATGCTTGAAGCACACGCACCTCGAATTACTCTTATCACCACAAATGAAGCCGACCATTGGTATGGAGATACCAATACATACACCCCAACGATTAACACTTTACTTGAAAAATAATCACAAAAACCTTTCAGTTAACTGAAAGGTTTTTGTGATTATTTTTCGCGCTGTCTTAGTGCTGCTCGGTCCTTTTTATAAAGTTCCGAAGCGTGTGTCTCACCATAGTGTGGCAAAATCCCGCCGAGGTGAAGAATATCATCTATGGCTTGCAGAAAACCAATAATTGAAGGAGTCGGCTTCGCAATACAGGCTATGATATTCCCGTAGTGATTTTCTTCGAGCAAATCTTGTTGCCTCGCCACTGTTGCTGGACTCACGTGTAATGTCTGAGCAATGAAGTACAAACTTTGTTTTTTATGAAGCAGAATTATTATTGCCAGACGCTTAGCTAACATAATTTTTTCTTCCGGTCCGAGAAGGTCGCGAAAAAGTCCTTGCGTTGCATCGGCTGAACGATTAGAAAATAAAATTCCAAGTTGATCGAATAGTTCGTTTTCTTGCTCCTTTGAGAGGGGAAATTTAGAAATATTAGTCATACACTATTTTACAAAACCTTTCAGTTAACTGAAAGGTTTTGGGTGTGTTATACTCGAATATTATTGTATGAAATGGATAGATACACATGCCCACCTCAATCTCTCGGCCTTCCATGATGATGTGGATACGGTGGTGGCTCGGTGTCTCACTGAAGAGGTGAACGTTATCAATATTGGTACCAAACTATCGACAAGCATGCGGGCGGTGGAACTTGCGCGTCGCTATAATCACTTATACGCAATTATTGGTCTCCACCCAATTCAGACGGTCCCAGGCACGCACGACGAAGACGAGATTGGGGAAGGTGGACAGCCTTTTGTCAGTCGTGGTGAGATCTTTGATTATGACGCCTTTCGCACCCTTGCCCAATCGCCAAAGGTAGTTGGTATTGGTGAGTGTGGTTTTGACTATTGGCATTGTCCAAAAGACACGTACGAAATACAGGAGACGGCTTTTCTTGAACAGATTAAACTGGCGAACGAACTTGATTTGCCGCTCATGATTCACACTCGCGGACCAAAGCCCAGGGAAGAGAGTCCTACTGGTCGCAGTGTCTACGAAGATGTCTACGAGATACTCAAGCACCATACCAAAGTACCGTTTAATGTACATTTCTACGCGGGTACCCTCGAAGAAGCCAAGCGATTTTTTGAAATTGGTGGCACAATTTCCTTTACGGGGGTAGTGACTTTCGCGAAGGTGTACGAAGACATTATCAAAGCCATACCGCTTGATAAGATGCATGCCGAGACTGATTGTCCGTATGTTGCTCCAGTGCCATACCGTGGCCAGCGCTGCGAACCCTGGATGGTCAAGGAAGTGTATAAGAAGATAGCAACGATACGGGGAGAAGCTGAAGAACAAGTCTGTGAGCAATTGTTGCACAACGCTCAGCAACTGTACCGGCTATAGATAAACCAAATGCTCGACACTTTTAGTGTCGAGCATTTGGTTTAATCAAAGATCTTAATGAGGTATTCATCGATTTTGCGTTGGTCCCAATCGTAAAAGTGTGCATCATCGCGTTTGAGGTCACTAGCCAAATCTCTACCCACAAAACGCCAGTGCCAAGGTTCGTAGACGTAGTACGCGTTGCCTTCTGGGTACGAGAGGGTAAAACCATACTTGTGGGCGTTCTCCTTGAGCCAGGCATAGGCTTCGGTCCCACCAAAGCCACTAAGCGAACCCCCAAGGTCTGGGGTTGAAAAATCGAGAGTGGTACCGAGTTGGTGCTCTGAATAGCCCTGGTCAGCGGAGAAGGTGTTGGCACCACTACCGTATGACTGAAGGTAAGAACCTTTGAGCTCCGCTTGCGTTTCAAACGAACGATACGCCGATACGATGGTCAGATTAATACCATCTGCCTTGGCAGCTTTGAGCATATCTTCGAGGTAAGGGAGTGCATCGGCATGGAAGTACTGTTCTTTACGTCCCGGTGCGAGGTAGGTAGTATCAATAAGCTTCAGTTTTGAAGGGACGTAGTTTTCGTTGAGGAAATAAACTTTAGAATATTTTTGGAGGAGTTCCTCGTCGGTCTTTGAAAGTTTATCGAGACGGCCAACAGTTCCAGAGATTTTCCTAATTTGTCGTTCGAAGGCCTCATTTTTGGCTTCTTCTTTGCTCAGTTTAGACATCAAGTCATCGCGTTCAAGTGTCAGGGCCGCAATGGTGCTGCTGGCAGACTCAGCTTCGGCCACTCGTAGGTCGGTTGAAGAGGCGACTTGAAGCAGAAAGAAATTTCGCTCTTCAAGCAACATCAAAATTCGTTCATGCTGCGTATAGCTATAGTAGGAGAGACCGATGAGGAGGGCGAGGAGCATGCCGGAGAGGCCGGCCAGAGCAGGGACGAGAAGGGTTTTACGGGATTTTTTTGTTTCCATAAGTCGTATTGTAGCATAGATCAATGGCTTGAATCATTGCTTACTTTGTGGTATTGTTCTGCCGTTATTAGAAGGCGGTCCTGGTGGGTATCTTGATACCAATTTGGACCAAACAATTACATATGAACGATACAAACATGCCAGTTACCGAGGCAGAGCGTGAGCTAGTGGCTTACGAACTCGCCTACCACGTACTTCCAACGGTAGCTGAAGGGGAAGTAGATAGTATTGAAGCCGAAGTAAAAGCGTTTATTACTAAGGCCGGCGGTCAGATTTTTGACGAAGAGATGGCTCAGCGATTCGAACTTGCGTACGAAATCGAAAAGTATCTCGAAGGTCGTTACCGTCGTTTCAGTAGTGCTTACTTTGGTTGGATTCGTTTCCGCCTTGACCCACAGGCACTCGCAACCGTAAACGAAGAAGTGGCGGCTCACAAAGCGATGCTTCGTACCCTTACCATCCGTCTCACGAAAACCGAAGAAGAAAACCCATTCCGCTTCCACGACTCACTGGCTGACCTCAAAACTCGTAATGTCACTATTACCGACGAAGAGGTAGTCGAAGCAGAAGGAGTGGCTGAAGCTGAAGTGGAAGAGGGTGACGAAAAAATTGAAGAAGTGGTAAAATAGTCAAAACTATCCAATAACCACATTTTCGTATGTACCTTAACAAAGCAATGATTTTTGGGAACTTGACCCGCGATCCAGAAATGAAGGCTCTCCCGAGCGGTATGCAGGTTTGTTCGTTCTCAGTCGCGACCAACCGCACCTACACCGACCGTGATGGCAAGAAGCAGGAATCGGTTGATTACCACAACGTAGTAGCGTTTGGAAAGCAGGCAGAAGTTATCGGCAAGTATCTCGCTAAAGGACGAGGTATCTACGTCGAAGGACGCATGCAGACTCGCAGTTGGGAAAAAGACGGTCAAAAGCAGTACCGTACCGAAATCATTATGGATCGCTTTGAATTTGGTCCAAACAGTGGTGGTTCGAGTGCACCGGCTGGAAATACCGCCAATGCAAACTCATCACAGCAGCAGGGAGCACCGATTCTTCCAGACTACCCAGAAGAGGAAATTAACCCAGAGGACATCCCTTTCTAATTTTAGAAACTGGATGTAAGGAATCTACTTTATTGCAGTTCAGTCAAATAACAGTCAACGTACTACCTGTACGCCTCCCGTTATTTGCTTCCTGCGCCTTGTATCTTCCTCACTCCACTTCCTAAAATACTCCTGAATACTCATTATTAGACTCACAAACACATTATGGAACAAGCAGAACGACACAACATTCACAAGAAGGCCAAGATGGAACACATCGACTACAAGGATATCGTTAGTCTCGGTCACCACGTGAACCCACACGCACGTATGAACAGTCGCAAGCGCACTGGTTTTGGTGCCAAGCAGCAGCGAGACTTTGCAAATGCAATCAAGCGTGCACGCTTCATGGCGCTCATGCCATACATCTCTCACTAAAGAGAGGGAGGTAACAAAAGTGGCGGCCCCTATAAGGGCCGCCGCTTTTGTGTGTATATGCTCAATTTGTCTTTTTTTGGTGTATACTAATATATAAATTGGTCTTCTGTTCCTGGGAGGGGTGAGCTATGGGAGCAATTTTGTTTGCTATGAGTGTCGCGTTAGTGGTTACGGTGTACCTCATCATAGGTGGGATGACGCCGTCATTAGCCATATGGGCATACCCTGTGACCGGCGTCATCACGCTACTGCTCTTTGCGGTTGCTAATTGGGCAACCTCCAAGAAAAAACCATAGAAAAGACCGAGCGCAAGCTCGGTCTTCTCTGATTTTTGGTATGCGATATTACGCCTTTTCGACTCGTTCTGAGTAAGCACCATCTTCGGTATTGACTGATACAATATCGCCTTCATTGATGAACATTGGCACCATAAGCATGGCTCCTGTTTCGAGCTTTACCTCCTTAAGTGCTCCACCTGAAGAATTACCCTTCACGGCGTCTGCGGCCTCTACTACTTTTAGGTCAACTTTGATAGGGAATTTAAGTCCAATCACCTCGTCATCAAATAGAAGTGCCTGGATCTCGCTACGGTCTTTAAGGAATTTGCCTTGGTCACCGACAAAATCATCTGTGAGCATAAAGCGCTCACTCGGCTTTCCGGTTTCATGGAACCAGTACTCATTGCCTTTGCGGTAGATGAAGGTCACCATCTTGGTCTCGAGATCAGCTTCTTCTGCAGTTTCGTTTACGTGGAAGGTGTTTTCTACCACCCGACCGGTTTTAATGTTCTTGAGCTTCGTAATATTGACCGGCTTACGCTGCTGCTTGCGGAACACGTGGTGAGAAATCACGAGATACGGTTCATCATTAAAAAGGATGACCTTTTTGGGAGTAATTTCGTTGTAAGAGAGGATAGCCACAGAGATTTTGTTAGATTTGTAACGCTACTTTATACCAGAATTACACCGCAAAAGCAAAGGTTTGTACAACACCAAAAAGGTAATTTTGGTGGTACTATAGAGATATGCAGTGGTTTTCTTCTACCGACGACGCCCGTGAATTGCCTGACGAAGAGCTCCTTATACGCTCAAATAGCCAACCCTGGCTCTTTGCAGTGTTGCTCGACCGCTACGAGGCTGCCTTTATGCGGCGTGCCATTGCTATTATTCGGGATGAGCGGGATGCCGAAGAGATAGTGCAAGACACTTTTACGAAGATTTATCTCCATGCGGCCAGCTTCCGTCCCCAAGAAGGGGCCAAGTTCTCATCTTGGGCCTACCGAATCCTCCTTAATACGAGCTATACATATTATGTAAAACGACGAAAGTTAGGGGAGCGGGTAACTGCTCTTGACCCCGAGTTTGAAGCCTTTGTGGCTGATAAGGGACAGGATCCAGAGCGGAGCGTTGATCGTGATGTCGTCGATCGGATCCTCTCCCGAATTCCAGGCCATTTTGCGCAGGTGCTGCGGCTCCATTATCTGGAGCGCTGGAGTCAGGAGGATATCGCCAATCTCACTGGGGAAGAGGTGGGGACGGTCAAAGCCCGGGTGCATCGAGCCAAAGCCGCCTTTCGTAAGGCTGTTCTGCCCGGGGAAATCGAACCCACACTGTAACTTTTTTTACTACATCGTTGTTACAATTACTGTATGGAAACACTACAAACGGAGTTTGCTAAAAGTCGCCGCCTCCGCCGCGCTGTCATGCGTCGGGTGTGGTATGTATTTGCGCTCAGTATTGTGTTGCGGCCAGCCATGCTCCTCGGAGCTATCTTTGGAGCGAGCGCCATTGCGTTTTGGAAGCTCGTCTCAATTACGAGTATAGTCGAGAACTTCCTCCAGGTAGAAGTAGGGCGTTTGCCGACCTACGTGAGTGCCGCCCTCCTGCAGGCTGATACCGCTGCACTCTTAGCCTTCCTTGGTCTCACCATTGTGGCTTTGATTGTGGTTGGGCAGATGGTCGCGATATTGATTGGTACCTATCGCATGCGGACGACCTAAGAACCTAGAGTTGCACACAAAACAAAACCGCGCTGGTCCCCAGGAACCAGCGCGGTTTTGTTCTAGAGATATTTTTTGAAAAGTGATGTCAAAAAGGCGTAAGACGAGGCGCGCGATTGAGGAAAGGTGAGACGTATATAGACATACGTTGAGCATTTCCGAATGAAGTGCAACAAAGTATAACGGTTTTTTGGCGCACTTTATTCGTCGCTACCACCAGTGGCTTTTTCTTCTTTGAGGGATTTACGAACATGTTTCAATAGTTCGTTCTTCACCTTTGCATTTTCGCGCAGGAAGGTACGAGCTGCATCATAACCACGGCCGAGCTTTACTTCACTTGAGTCATCGCCTCCCGGGGGATTAAAGGTGTATGAAGAGCCGGACTTGGTGACGTATTTGTACTTTTCACCAAGGGCGAGGAGTTCACCTTCAAGGGAGATACCTTCGTTGTAGATGAGATCAAATTCAGTTGCCTTAAATGGGGCAGCGACTTTGTTCTTTACGACCTTCACGCGGTGACGTCCACCAACCACTTCTTCACCTTTTTTAATCTGGGCAATCCGGCGGATATCGAGGCGAACTGACGTGTAGAACTTGAGCGCCTTTCCGCCTGGAGTAGTTTCTGGGTTACCGAACATGACACCCACCTGCATACGAATCTGGTTAATGAAGATCACCACCGTCTTACTCTTCGCCACAATACCGGTGAGCTTACGGAGTGCCTGACTCATGAGGCGAGCTTGCTTACCCACATGGTGGGCACCCATTTCACCTTCGATTTCATCGCGGGGAGTAAGTGCTGCAACCGAGTCGATAACAATTACGTCGATCTTACCTGAGCGGACGAGGGACTCGACAATCTCGAGTGCTTGCTCGCCGTTGTCTGGCTGTGAGATAAGAAGTTCGTTAAGTTTTACACCGAGATTTTTCGCGTACTCTGGGTCCATCGCGTGTTCGGCATCGATAAAAGCGCAGATACCACCAGCCTTTTGCGCTTCGGCAATAGCGTGGAGCGAGAGGGTAGTCTTACCTGATGATTCTGGTCCGTAGATTTCGATAATACGCCCGCGTGGGTACCCACCGATGCCAAGTGCTTCATCAAGACCAATTGATCCAGACGGAACTGCATCAACATCCACCTTGCGACTATCACTGAGGGTCATAATCGCTTCCTCACCGAACTTGGTCTTGAGGCTACGCAGTGTTTCGGCGATATCAGCGAGACCACTTTGCTTGTCAGTAGCAGGGGTACCAATAGTCTTTAGGGTTTTGGCAGCTTTTTTTGGTTTCATATACAGGAATTGAATGAATTAATTTTGCACCAGAGAAGCGGGAGTATACATAAACGGCCGTTCGAGCTTGGTGATGCGCCCATAGCGATCCGTCGCTGCAATGGTAGCTATAGTATACCCGTTTTCGAGGATAAGTGCCTCTTTGAAGTGCCCAGCTGGGTCAGTAAATATCTGTCGGCCATTAAGTGAGAGGCTGGTGATATTGGCTACGGTGCCCTCGAGTATCACTACCCGGTCATTATGGACTCGAGCAGGCTCTTCCGTTAGTTCGATGCGGGGTCCCGCAATGAGGAAACGGGCTTGCCAGAGGATATAGAGCACCAAGAGCAAGAGAAAAC
The DNA here is from genome assembly GCA_046293175.1 of Minisyncoccia bacterium. Taxonomy (GTDB): domain Bacteria; phylum Patescibacteriota; class Minisyncoccia; order Phycocordibacterales; family UBA918; genus OLB19. The sequence goes on from JBKBPM010000002.1 coordinate 237,582, forward strand.
AGACAACAAGAGCACTCTTGACGAGGGTGCGGAAGGTGAAGCGGGGTAACGTAACGGGTGCCATAAATGCCTTATTTAATTAGTATAGGTGTTAATAAGAGTGTGGTCAAAATACTGTCAGACGAGGCGTGCGAGCGAGAAAGTATGAGGCGTATTTTGATATACGATGAGTGTTTTCGAGCGAAGCACAACAATGTATAGAGCATTTTGAACATACTCTAGAAGGTATCGCGGCGATTATCATCTTCGTCACTCGTATCACCAAGGTCAGCATCGCCACCAATCAGTACCTGGCGGGGCTTGGCACCATCGGCCGGGCCAATCACTCCTTTTTCTTCAAGCAGGTCCATGAGCCGAGCGGCACGAGAGTACCCAACGCGGAGCTTGCGCTGGATATATGAGGTTGAGGCCTTACCGGCTTCCATTACGGCTTGCTTGGCCTCTTCGTAGAGGTCGTCATCGTCGTTACTATCGTCTTCGTTGAGCATCCCGATGAAGCTATCGCCGGTGCCACCAGACTTCTCGTCGAGATTAATTGAATCAAGCGATTGGGCTTCGGCCTGAGCCTTGAGGTAGGCGACCACATTTTTGGTCTCATCTTCCGAGATGAAAGCTGATTGGAGGCGGATTGGCTTCGGTGAATCACTTGAGAGGAAGAGCATGTCACCGCGACCAAGAAGCTTTTCGGCCCCAATTTGGTCAAGAATGGTACGTGAGTCGATTTGAGACGCGACGTTAAGGGCGAGTCGAGTCGGGATGTTGGCCTTAATGGTACCAGTGATGACGTTTACACTCGGACGTTGAGTCGCGAGGATAAGGTGAATACCAACCGCACGACTCATCTGGGCGAGGCGGACAATCAACGCTTCGAGTTCTCGTGGGTAGGCGAGCATGAGATCTGCGAGCTCGTCCATCACAATGACGATGTACGGAAGTGGTTCTGGGAGCTCGGCCCGGGTTTCTTCCTGTGAACCGGCATCCTCCCAAGCCTTCTTGGCGGGTTGGTAAATATTAGTGTGGTACGAGTCGAGGTTCTGAATCTTCTTACTCTGGAGAATATCGTATCTTCGTTCCATTTCCTTGACGGCCCACTTGAGCATGAGGAGCGTCTTCTTAGCATCGGTAATCACCGACGTGAGGAGGTGCGGGATACCTTCATATAGGGTGAGTTCTACGCGCTTTGGGTCAACCATGAGGAGACGGAGCTGATCCGGTGAATTGCGGAAGAGGAGGGACACCACAATATTATGGATCATGATGGACTTACCCGAACCAGTGGTACCGGCAATCAGCGCGTGCGGCATACGGGCAATGTTTGCGAAGTGAGCATGACCAGTCACATCTTTACCAAGTGCCACGAGGAGTGGGTGTGGTGAGTCGGTGTACTCAGGGGTCTTGAGGAGCGACGCGAGTCCGACTGTCGCTCGTTGGAGGTTCGGGATTTCGATACCGACAAGTGACTTCCCAGGGATCGGCGCCTCGATACGTAAGGCACTCGTCGAGAGGTTCAATTGGAGCTCTTGTTGGAGTCCAACGATACGGGCGATCTTCACCCCTTGAGCGGGCTTCAAAGCATAGCGGGTGATGGTCGGTCCGACCTCAACAGCGTCCATCTCCACGTTAATACCGAATTCCTTGAGGGTACGTTTGATGATGTTGGCGTTCGCCTTCACGTCGCCGGTTTGCGCTTTACCAGTATCCTTCTTTAAGAGTGAGAGAGACGGTGGGGCATACTGACCACGGAAGGTGCCGACGACGAAGTCGCCACTCTTACCCCCGAGGCCAAGTGATTCTTTGGCGGCAGCCACGAGTGGTCGCTTAGCTGGTTCGTCGGCGTCAGCAGTAGCTTCGTCTTCATCTTCGGTGTGCTTGCCACCTTTGCGACCAGCTTCCACTTCGTCATCAAGTGGGATGTCCAGATTTTCGATGTCACTATCGTCGTCGTAATCAAACTCCTTCTTCTTCGGGAGGTGGAGTCCGGTATTAAAGAAGAGGAAGATACTAATGAGTGCCAGTCCAAAGAGGATGACGCCAGCGAGTACGCCACCGAGGAGTGAGGACAGCGGCCAGAGGAGCGCGAGACCGGCGTAGCCACCAAGGCCATCGCTCGTGTGCTCGAGGAGTCCCAAGACCGCGAGGAAGAAGAGGATGATACCAAACACCTTTGGACGACTAATATGGTTGTCGTCTTTAGGGTTGAGGAGAATGTACACAAAAAAGGCACAGGCCAGCGGCGAGAGATACGCCCCTGCACCAAAGAGTGAATCAAGTGTAATGAAGGTGTAGTGTCCGAGTGGGCCACTCATATCAAAGATAGCCGCGAGGAAAAAGACACCCACAATAGCCACGAGGACCGCCCAGATGGCCTGCTTCGCTTGGGGTGAGAGGTCGTCAAAAAATGATGATCGTTCAACAATGATTTCTTTCGGTGGTGATTTCTTTTTAGCCATATACTACACAGTCAAATATGCCCCTATCATACCACGATGAGCTTTTTAGTACTTGTGGAATGATAATCCGAGACATTCTCAATACGACATGTTTTGACAAAGACACAACTTGTACAAAAGACACAGGCTTTGTACCATAGAAGTACTACCTGTCGTATAAGTGTCGTTTAGTCGGAGAGGTAGTCTAATAAAAGACAGTCATGGAATATATAAGTCATAATAGTCTCATAAGCGTCACAATATTGTCCGCTAACGAAGACTTTTATAATAATGTTTTCAAAAAGACAGAGAGAATTATCTCGGCTGCCTTTTATCTCACGACCTATCTCCAGTCGTCTAAGACGTATACGACATTCAAAGGCCTCCTCGAAGAGCAGGCATTAACCCTCCATCACGAGAACCTCAAATCCCTTGAGGTCCGGGTTGGGGACACGGCGGCCTTGGTCCCACTCCAAGCTGCGCTCGTCGCACTTGATAGTACGCTCACGATTATGAGTGGTGCTCGCGTCTTTAGTGGTGGGCTCCTCGTTGGTATATCAGATGAGATTGATCAGGTGCTCCGCTATCTCAAACACCATGTGGTCGGGGGTCAGGGTGAGGCAGTGGGCGGCGCAAAGAAGGGGATTGAGACTAGTCGATCGGCCCTCACGACGCCCCGGGAAATCCGTCCCCGCCGTATCCGACCGAACATCCCCAAGAACGACATGAGTTCCGAGGCGGTCATCGTCTATAGTGACCTTGGCGACCGCACAACCCGGATCAAGACCGTCCTTGAAGCGAAGCCAGACGCCACCATTAAGGACTTGACCGACATCATCACGGACGTCAGTTCAAAGACAATTCAACGTGACCTTAATATGCTCATAGAGCGGGGTGATGTTATACGACATGGTGAGAGACGCTGGTCGACCTACTCGCTTGCAACGTCTCTTAAATAATATTTTATATATAGAGCTGTACGCTACTATCCGTCCGATACATAGTCCTTTACAAAGAGACAGCATCTGCCAAATGGCATCTGCTGTCTCTTTGTTTTGTCACGAGCGAGATTCCACGTTACCAATAGCTCGAGTAGTCGTAGTAGTAGTGAAGCGGGGAAGTCGCTTGCCAGAGTAGACTTTCTGTGTTGTTTCCAATAGTACCGTAAGAGCAGTGTTTTGACCCCGTCTTCTTATACAGATACCAAAGAGTTGGTTTGATTTTCCACCCTTACTTGTAAGGGTTAAGTGCCGGTTTCCCCAGGAGTAAAACGTGCAATTTCCGGAAATCTTGCTATACTCTAAAGGTATGCGCCACGTGCGCTTTTTCTCTAGGTCGCGAGCCTATCTCATATATATGAGTAGCTCGGCACCCACAGAGGGGAAAAGCCAAGGTTGGAGGTGCTACTGTTCTTTGAAAACTTAATATCAATTCGTTCACGTTTGCAGTTAATCTGTGTACGTAATTAAAAATTATTCTGTCCTACCACAACAAACCACAACAAAACGTAGGTCTGCTCTTTGTGAGGCTTTGCCGAAACAAAGGGGAGAACTAGGTTGCAGTTGTGGTGGTGACTCCCGCCCGACCTTTTCCCGCCCTATCCGCCCCACAGACACTCGGTCCCATTTCGCAGCTGCTTCTCTTGTACTGGCCTAATACACTAGTATGAGGGGACAGTGATATTACGTGAGGGTAACCTCGCGAATATGAATTAATTCATATTATTAGTATTAGTCGTCCTGATAACAAAGGGACACCGTGTAGTACTTAACCTACACTAAACAAAAAATTGATTATATGCAGAATATTGCAACTACAGTTGCTTCAAAGGCTCTCGTAGCCGTTGTTGCAGCTGCAATGATTTTCTCTGCTTTCGTAACTCCTGCAAAGGCAGCTACAGCAGAAGAATTGCAGAAGATGATTAACGACCTCATGGCTCAGATGGCAGCTCTTGGTGGAACTCCAGCAACAACTGGTGGTTCATCAGCTTCTGTTTGTCCATTTACTTGGACTCGTGACCTCAAGACCGGTGCTACCGGTGCTGATGTTATGACCCTCCAGAAGTTCCTCAACGCTAATGCTGATACTCGTGTAGCAGCTACTGGCGCTGGTTCAGCTGGTATGGAAACTTCATACTTCGGTCCAGCTACTGCTGCCGCTGTATCAAAGTTCCAGGTAATGCACCGTGCTGACATCCTTACTCCAGCTGGTCTTACAAACCCAACTGGTTTCTTCGGTCCATCAACTCGTGCTAAGGCTAACGCTCTTTGCGTAGCTGGTGGTTCAACTGGTGGTTCAACTGGTTCAACTGGTTCAACTGGTTCAACTGGTTCAGCAGACCTCTCAGGTGAAGCGACCCTTGACTCATTCGAGGTGGAAGAGGCTTCAGATAACACTATCGAAGAAGGTGACGAAGAAGTAGAAATTGGTCTCTTCAAGGTACAATTCAAAGACGGCGATGCATCAATCTCACGTCTTGATATCGCTCTTGATCGTACAGGCAGTGGTGGACAGCAAAGTCCATGGCAGACTTTTGAAACCATCTCTCTTTTGGTAGATGGGGACGTAGTTGCTGAAGCTGATGCTTCTAGTAAGTCAGATTACCTCAGTAGTTCAGACGGATCACTTCGTTTTTCTGGCCTCGATATCGTAGCTATGGAAGATGAAGAACTCGAAATTACTGTTGCTGCGACTGTTAAGTCTTCAGTACGTAGTCTCGGTGTATCAGGTGATACATGGGGTCTTACTGCAGAAGCTGTGCGTTACTTTGACGCTGACGGCGTTGCAGAAACTGATTCAACATCTGGCGATCTTGGTGGTGCTGTAAGTGCTGTCTTCACTATCGAAGCAGCTGGTGCTAACGACGAAATAATCGTTCGTTCTTCATCAAACAATCCTGAGTCACAAACTCTTAAAGTGGAAAATAATCAACGTTCAGGTTGGATGACGGTGTTTGCTTTTGACATCGATACTGATGATTCAGTAAACGATATCAACGTTGACACACTCACCGCTACTGTTACACTTAGTGCTAACTACAATACAGTTGTAGATGGTGCTGAACTCTACATTGATGGTATTCGTGTTAACAAAGTTACTCTTTCACCAGCTGGTGGTGCAACGAACACCGTGGCACTTACCTTTGATGCAGACGATAAAGTGACTATTGACGCCGGTGACCGTGTTGCAGCTGAGCTCAAGCTTCGCTTCAAGGCTCTTGCCGTTGAAGGTACAACCGTTACTGCTAACATCGCATCTGGCGCTATTACAGCCGAAGGTGTTGATACACTCAGTAGTACTGGTGCGTCAGCAGGTAAGACCCACACACTTCGTTCTACAGGTGTAGATGTATCAGCTAAGTCAACTTCAGCTGTTGTGACAACTGGTCAGAACAACTTTGATGACTACGCTACTTATAAAATAGTCCTTGATGTTACAGCATTTGAACAGGATGTATTTGTCCCAATTAATGCTGCTTCAACAACATGGAAGCTTGTTGATGGTAATGGTGCAGATATTTCTGTGCCTGCTGCTTCAACTACTGCTGTGATTACTTCTTCCGCTAACGAAGGCGGTGCAGGTAACGCTTTCTTTGAAATCAAAGAAGGTGAAACTGAAACTGTTACCATCACAGTAACGTTCAACCCTGGAGCTTCGGTGCCTCAGGCTGCACGTCTCCAGCTCATGTCATTCGTCTTTGACGAAACAGGAACTGTGGTAGCTACTGATGATGAAACATGGTCAGCTCTTCCAGCTAATCAGTACCGTACTGATACTGTTACTATCCAGAACTAGCGTTCAGGTTAGCTGACAGCTCATACGTATCGTATAGCGAGAAAGCAAAACAAAAATCCCCGCAAGGGGATTTTTGTTGTTTAGAAAGAGGATTCCACGAAGGGCGGTCCTTCGCGAAGGACCGCACTATTTGATTTTGATCGCGGTGACACCCTTGTCTCTATCGGGGCTTATTGCCTCATGCCAAACCATTTTCATATTCTCATAACTTCTTCTGTGGAGGGAGGTATTACCAATTTTATGAGTAAAGTCAGTACCGGATACTCGATGTATTTTAATAAGCGGTATGATCGCTCGGGAGCGTTATTTCAGGGAAGATTCAAATCGGAGCATGCCGATAGTGATGAATACCTCAAATACCTCTACGCGTACATTCACCTCAATCCAGTCAAGCTCATAGATAAGGATTGGAAAGAGCGGGGGAGCAAAGACGCAGCAAAATCTTTTGATTTTGCTGCGTCTTTTCAATATTCTAGTCTGCCAGATTACCTGGGGAGTACTCGCCCCGAAAGTCTCATTCTAGATAAACAGCCATTTCCCGAGTATTTTGCCACTTCCGAAGACACCAAATCCGAACTCTTTGAGTGGTTAACCTACCAAAATTTCCTCACTAATCAGGTCAATAACGTTGCAAAACAACCCTCTCCCTAGGCAAGGCCTAGGGAGAGGGTTGTTTTGCATAACAAGTTATGCACAAAGGCAGTGGTGGGGGAAGTGAATCGGCTTTATACTTATTAGGTACCGATATGAGCCAGTATAAATTGATGCGTGGCATTATTCTCAGCGCTTTAGGACTCGCCCTTTCTGCGGGTTTTTTTATACCGTTTCAAATGACTCATGCGGCAGTCCTCTATGAACAAAGCCATACCGGTACTGCTTATGATATCTTTGCCGACGTTGGAATGCGGTACGGTTTTTACACAAAGCTTCCACAATACAGTGGCGAACCACCAATATTCGCAGGCGGAGGAGTTTCTTATAGTGGTACCGCGGAGTGGCTGCGAGTGAAGCGCATTTCTGGGCTGGCTTGTGATGCTCCGTTTGACATACTCATTGTAGCAAATGATGGAAGTACACAAATCGGAAATATTTCAAGAAGTAGCGGGATTACAAATGGCGATTACTGCGATTTTCCAATCACTGGTTCCAACCGAACAGACATGGCAGTTGGAGGTATTTTCATCTGCTTATTAGGTGATTGCGATGAAGTTCCGGGTACATTTGTACTCGATGGTTCACCGCAAAACGAGGGGTATGTTGCAGATGGGACACAAACTATTTTTGAAAAAGGCGGCTGGGCCTTCCAGATTTGTGACAGTGTGGGATGTGAGGGCGGTTTTGAGATAGCTACCTCAACCGGCACAACCACTGCCACCACAACTGATCCTGGTACTGGCACCACGACCGCTACCAGCACCGCAACCTCAACAGCCACCACCACTGGCGCCAGTAGTGTCCTATTTTTACCCGGGATTATGGGATCACATTTATATGAGCAGGGTCAGCAATGTAATGATTTAGGTACGGAACAACAACGTTGGTTTTCAATAAATGATTGTGAACAGCTTCGCCTTCTGACTGATAGCGGAGGTGAAAGTATCAATGATATTTACACTAAAGCAAGCAACGACTCGGTGATTGATGAAGTTTTGGGTCAGAATTTGTACAAGTCGTTCTTTATACAATTGGCAAATTGGAAAGCTGAAGGGAAAATAAATGATTATGCTTTAGTGCCATACGACTGGCGACTCAGATTGGACGACCTACTGAAAGCAAAAGCAGACCAAAGTACAGGCGTAATTCGACCTAATCCGAGCGGAACGATTCAAGAAGGATATTTATATCAGACTCTAGAAAATCTTGTCGCATCTTCTTCAAGTGGTAAGGTCACTATAGTTGCACATTCCAACGGTGGTTTATTGGCCAAGACCTTTTTAGCGACACTTCAAAACACCAGCGATCCACTTCTGAGTAAGGTAGACAATCTTATTCTAGTGGCTTCTCCACAAGTAGGTACACCCGATACCTTAATGGGAATGCTCCATGGCTCAGAAATAGGTCTGGGTGGTTTTGTTGTTTCAAATCAAACCTCTCGAACACTATTAAACACTATGCCGTTTGGCTTTCACTTACTTCCGAATAAGAGTTATTTTGATAGTACTGGAGTGACAGTGGATACACCGGTGATAACCTTTGAACAGGGAACAGTTACCACTCCATGGATTAATACTTTTGGACAGTCAATCGCTGACGCTGGTACGATGGAACGCTTTATGACAATTGACGGCGGTCGTATTCGACCAGAAACAGCGGATTTGACCAAACCAGAAGTGGTACCGAAGTACCTCTTTGATAATTATACAAAATCTATTGATGAACTCATTAATACGTGGGTTCCACCTGAGACAATGCAGGTAAAACAGATTGCCGGGGTAGGGGTTGAGACGTTATCCGGACTTGAGTATTTCACTGATACTGAATGTATTTCACGTAATTTCTTACTTGTGTTCAAGTGTACTGCTTATGCACCAAAATTAGGTATGCGGCCAATACAGACAATTGATGGTGATGGAACTGTAGTCGCCCCAAGTGCTTTGGCGATGAGTGAGACCTTACCAAATGTAGAAAGATGGTGGTTAAATCTAAGACAATTCAATAATGATGTACTTATAAATAGAGTCCATAAAGATATCTTTGAAGTTTTAGATGTCAGCCATTTTGTAGCTAACACATTATTTGCTACAACATCAAACGAATATACTTACTTGAGTGATGTGTCCTCAATATTACCTAATGAAAAGCGTCTTACTTTCACATTACACTCTCCACTTGATCTCGTAGTAGTAAATAGTCGTGGTGAAGTGGTGAGTAGCTCCACTGAAGAAATTAATGGGGGTACTTACCAACGTTATGGTGAAGTGCAGTATATTTCTATTCCTGATTCTGGTAATCCGGTTACAACTACATTAAATGGGGAAGCGACTGGATCATTCACTCTTGAAATAGCGACTTTTGCCAATGGTGTATTGGATAAACGCTATAGTTACTCTGCCATCCCCTCAAGCACTAGCACAAAGGCGACAATTGTAGCTAATACAGATTTACCATTAGCAACTACACCACTTCAAGTCGACTATGATGGAAATGGCACTAATGATGTCTCGTATGACACTAAAGGAGTAATAGAGCCAATAATTACCTACATGAATCTTTTTGACGGTATTAATAAACTAGAAACAAAACTGTTGTATAAAAAACTACTGACAGAAAATGCCAAAATTGCCCAGCAGTACCATACAAAATCACTTACTAATGTAAAATATCGTAAGCTAGAATTGTTAGCCCTTGGCGTACTGAGACAACAAGTACTTTTCTATGAGCGGAGCAAGATTATTAACCCGGCTGAATCAAAAGAATTAGTAAACATTATAAATAGTTTAAGTAAATAGATATGAAAAATGCAATTTTAGTTGTAAGTATATTAGGTTCAATAATCGCATATGTTTTTTTCAATACGCGAGATTTGGGTTTATGTAACCCATATTGTGGTGACTGGGTTGGGAAGTACCAGAATATTTTTGTTTTTTTTCCAATACTATTATTGTTCTCAGTCGTAGTATATTTACTACCGTCTAGGGTTTTTGTGTCTTGGTGGAAATTTGCTCGTATTGCCACGCCTCTTATTTTATTGGGTTCTTGGGTTATAAGTCTTGGTCTACATCATTCACCAGGAGGATTCTTCAATATGGACAATAATTTTGACTTGCTTGGCCTATTCACTATGTATGCAATCTTTGTACTAGGCTCACTCATACAAATTTGGCGGGGATATAAAAGTCGGTAGAAGTAATCAAATAATCCAAAACCTTCATAGCAAAAACGGGAGAGTATGCTGTATACTGTAGAGGATGTTCAACAAGACCTTTTACAGTTTCTTGTTTAGTTTTGTAGCGGTGGTGGCAGGAACACTCATCTTCATTTTGGTAGTGGGGATGGGGTCGTAGGTCTTTATGATACGAATTACTGATCAGTATTTTTGGAATGTTGTCTTCGGGATTTTTTTCGTACTCCTTGTCGTGATGGGTGCGATTATTCTCGAGACTGAAGCGCGTATCCCATACACCGAACTGACCTTTACTGATTTTGCGCTTGTCACACTTGCTACCTGGCGCCTTATTAGACTGTTTGTCTACGACGCTATCACGAAGTTCTTCCGGGAACAGTTCTACGACCTCAAGAAAGTAGGGAAGGGCTATACGCTCGAGAAGCCGAAGTTCGGCCCCCGTCGTACCGTCGCTGACCTGCTTTCGTGCCCATGGTGCTTTGGCATGTGGGCAGCGGCACTGGTGACCTTCTTCTACCTCCTCACGCCATACGCGTACTACATCACCATCTTCCTCGCTATCTCAGCGGTAGCGTCTTTCCTCCAGATACTGACGAACATGGTCGGGTGGCAGGCAGAAAAGCTAAAGATGGAAGTCGAAGGCTAATGTATGTCCAATAGTATTGCCATTGTTGCCGGTTTCTTCCTGATGATAGGGAGTCTCGCTCTCTTATTCGGGGCGATTGTTTTTATTGCTGGTGGGGTGCATCCACTTCTTGTACCCGGGGTAACTATCGCCGGGATAGTAGTGGCCATTACTGCTACCATAGGTATCTTTGACCGACAGGTCTTTCGTCATGCAGTCTCGTGGCTTGGGGTGTGGTAGTTTTGAGAAAGAAAAACCACCATGCTATACTCGCCGTCAAACGGGGTGTAGCATAGTGGTAGTGTGTGCCCATGGGGTGGGTACGGCCCGGGTTCGATTCCCGGCATCCCGACTTCCATTTTTCCAAAGTTCTGCTATAGTATGCCTTGTCAGGCTAAAGACAGTTGGTGGGGACGGGTCACGTCTCTCTAATGCCGGGTAGCCGCCCGTGCGCCAGCCGAGGTCCAATCTATTTCTCTCTGTGAGACTTGTTGGGGTCGAAATTGCCTCACTGCCTCTGTGCAGTTGTGGCCTGATACTTACAAACATCGTAATCCATACTATTGTGGCAATTACAAAATCAAAGAAGGTAGAAATTCTCAGTCGCTTAAACGACATCAAGGGAAGTTCAGAAGCTATCGTGTTCATTCACTTCAAAGGTCTTAACCTCGCTGATATGACAGCGATGCGAAAGGCACTTCGTGAAGCGGGCGTTGGCTTCTTTGTAGCGAAGAAGACCCTCATGGAGCGTGTCTTTACTGGCTACGAAGGAACTCAGCCAAAGCTTGATGGAGAAATTGCGGTCGCCTACAGTGCTGACCCAATGACTCCAGCTCAGAACATGAAGGAGTTCGCAACCAAGTTCAAGGATAAGGTCGCAATCGTTGGTGGTATCTTCCAAGGTACGTTCAAGAATCAGGCAGAAATGACTGCGATTGCTTCTATCCCAGGACTCGATGTTCTCCGTGGTATGTTTGCGCAGCTTATCAACTCTCCACGTCAGCGTTTTGCGGTGGTCTTGAGTGAGGTAGCAAAAACCAAGTAGTTACTCTTATTAAAACGTTATATTTATTTTATGACACACGAACAAATCATCGAAGCAGTTGAAAAAATGACTGTGCTCGAACTCAACGACCTCGTAAAGGCGATTGAAGAGAAGTGGGGTGTATCTGCAGCGGCTGTTGCTGTAGCTGCTGGTCCTGCTGCCGCTTCAGGTGCTGAAGAACAGAGTGAATTCACTGTTGAACTTTCAGATGCTGGTGCCCAGAAGATTGCAGTTATCAAGGTAGTAAAGGAAGTCCTCGGTCTTGGTCTCAAGGAAGCGAAGGATATGGTAGACGCTGCTCCTTCTGTGGTTAAGGAAAACATGAAGAAGGAAGATGCTGAAGCCCTTAAGGCTAAATTGGAAGAGGCTGGTGCGAAAGTTACACTTAAGTAAATTTTCCGGCAATAAAAACCGCTCGCTATGCGAGCGGTTTTTATTGTGAAAATTTAAGTGTAACTTTCGCATCAGAGCCGCAGCGATACGAGTCGCTTCGCCAAGCGACGAGGCAGCGAGGCAGGCTCGACAGCACTTGTCTAAAATAGAAACGCAGTGAACTATTTTAGCTAGTGACTGGTGAGGGGCAAAAGTTAAAATCAATAAGTGATATTTTACGAAAAAATCCACCGTCCTGCGGTACAATAATCACCATATGGAAGACCTGACCCTGTTTCAGATGTTTATATTTGCGCTGGTAGGATATGGCAGTGTCAGAATCATTCGTCGTCGTTTTAAGAAAAAAGACGCGATACAATTACAAGAACAGGCAGCGGTCGAAGCGCCACTCGTCATTTCCTCATACCGATTTGTGACCAACAAAGTGCAGCATGCGGTGCAGGAGGCTGTCGTACTTAGTGTGTACGGAACACTACTGGTCGTCATTTTGGGGATTCTGGTGATCGCAGCTGGGTTGGTGCCGTTTCCAGGCCTAGGCGCGCTCCTCGTTAATGCCATCACTACTGTGGTGACGATGTTCCCGCTCATGGTGCTGATTTTTTCGGTCGTAATGATCATTGCTTCACGACGCATGACTCGCCCCATTCCGCAGTCGCTGGTGAGTAAGAAGTACTCCCTGGCCACTGACCTGTATATTGATACGGAGGGCATTGAAGGCGCCTTTGCCTTACCGTGGCAAAAGATCTATCGGTGTGAAGAGGTGAGTCCAGCGACACTCAAAATCTCGTTCTACCGTAGTCCGTACTGGCTCACAAAACTGATTGGGGCGGACACCCTGCGACTGGCTTTCACCAATCCTGACGACCTCAGACGGGTCCTCGATATGTATACACAGGTCAAGCAATAACGTTCGGTAGCAAGTGCGTCAGAATGCACTTTTTCTGTAGTTTGTAGTATGATTACTGCAGTTTGCAATAGGTGGGTGACATGAGCCAAGAGCTATATATTGCAGCTGAAGCTGCATGGGAGACGTACAAAAGCAGTGATGAGGTGGCGGGCCCGCTACTTGAGGCATGGCTTGCGGCCGAAATAGCGTACGTGACCACGGTGACCACGGTGATTACAACTCAAATCAATGAGGCACCGAAAACTGAGGTCGAAAAAACGTTCGTCGTCAGAACAGCTCAGGTGTACCGAGCTGTCAGGCAAGATGCCTGGCGGGCAGCCCGTACGCCGAAGGGCGATAGTTAGGCGGCGTGATAGGAGGTTCTTTGACGCCGCATATCAGTATGCGGCGTTCGCTTAATCACTATTAGCAAAAGACCATAATCTACCAAGGACCGGCCACTATTTTCCTCGTATCCGCATCACCCTCGCCCGACCGTCAAGACTGTGAGTAAAGGAATCGGTGGTAAAATAGTCCTATTACTGCTATGGCTGACCCACTGTCAATCTTGTTTGGAAGTACGGCGCGCGTAAAATTGCTTCGCTTTTTCCTATTTAACCCGTCTCGGGAATTCACCTTTGATGATATTAGTCGCCGGGCGCGTTTGCCACGTCGGACAGCACGCACTGAGCTTAATGCGCTCGAGAAGGCCGGGGTAACGGTCAGACGCAGTATGTCGGTGGCGATTGATGGCAAGACGAAGAAGATGAAAGTACTTGGCTATACGCTCAACAAAGACTTTGGTGAACTGGCTGCGCTCCAGACATTCTTATTTGAGACTGCGCCAATCGATGGTAAGAACCTTCTAGGTCACTTGCGCAAGGCGGGGACACTCGACTTTGTCGCCATCGCCGGTGTCTTTGTGCGTGAGTTTGAACAACAGCTTGATGTGCTTATTGCGATGAAGAAGCCATCACAAGCGAAAATCGAGACGGCTATCCGAGCGCTTGAAGCCGAGATTGGTATGGAGATCCGTTTTGCCTTGATGACGAGTGAGAACCTCCTCTACCGGGTCGGGATGAACGACAAGCTCACCCGCGATCTCTTTGACTACAAACACATCATTCTCGTCGACCGGATTGGTATTAGGAACGAGCTTCATCGCGGCGCCTATATGAGCTAGAAAGACAGAGCCATAAACCGGCCTTCTAGTGGCCGGTTTTTGCTTATTTTGACTTAGAGTAACTGATTTTTCTGATAGATACAGCCTTATATTTGGGTGGGGAAATCGTGGGGATAAAAGTATGGGTAAATATCCCGAATAAGTGCTTGACTTTATTTTCGATTCCTGTAAGATAGCACCCACGTATCTATGACATTCGGAAAGAAATAACGCACCGCGCATGACTCTCGCCATAGGCGATTGACTGCCGCGGGAACGCGGATTTTTTCATCCAAATTTCACGGAGGTACGCAGTTACTTTGAAAACTGCATATTCTCGAGATACACCCTTTGATAAGGGGGTGTATCGAAAAGTCCAATGTGTTTCGACGACACATTGGCAAGTTCCTCGTAGTTGCGGTAAGCGACACATATACGAGGAACACAGGTAGTCTGCCGGGTTAGATCCATAGTAGTGTCTCGTAGCTGAACACTCGGGTCTTTTCGTCCCCGGCAGACAATCAAACAAACACACTCAAAGTATTGTGAGCTCCGTAGAGAGCTTCAGTTCTCAAAAAACCGATGCGCTTCCCTCGAGGGAAGTCATCACTTAGTCAGGTCCACTCTGATGGATAAGCGGATGGAGATAGTTCGCGCGAGTCCTCCACGAGCAAAAGCTTAGTCATAGCTGCCTGACGAAAGTATTCCTTTGTCCGATTCACTCGGACTCTCTACGGAGCTTACAATACGAGTAAAATTGTACAGCGGTGTACAGCATTCCTTGCAGGAATGTAAGGGTGTATGGTGGATGCCTTGGCTTCAAGAAGCGATGAAAGACGTGATATGGCTGCGATAAGTTTCGGGGAGGTGCCAAATAACCTTCGATCCGGAAATCTCTGAATGGGGAAACCCTCCTGTCATCGGCAGGAATCTGTGTTATGCAGATGCGCACCCAGCGAAGTGAAACATCTCAGTAGCTGGAGGAAAAGAAAGCAATATACGGAACTTTCTTTCTGGACGGATGCTTAGCATCTCGTTTGGAAGTAATTCCAAACGGTGGTGCGAAAGCGCCATTACGTTCAGGAAGAAGGTTCTTGCGATTCCCTGAGTAGCGGCGAGCGAAACGGGAACAGCCCAAACCAATCGTGTTTACATGATTGGGGTTGTAGGGCGGAGTTGGCATTTAGTTGCAATGAGTTACAAATACTATGTATAGGAAAATGTGTTGGAAAGCACGACCCCAGAAGGTAATAGTCCTGTATTCGAAATGCATAGTACTCATCTGATTCCGTTCCTGAGTAGTTCGAGACACGAATAGCTCGGATGAATCTACCAGAACTAACTGGTAAGGCTAAATATTCTTGGAGACCGATAGTGAACTAGTACCGTGAGGGAAAGGTGAAAAGAACCCCGGAGAGGGGAGTGAAATAGAACTGAATCCATACACCTACAAGGAGTCGGAGCCCGCAAGGGTGACGGCGTGCCTATTGAAGAATGAGCCGGCGAGTGTACCTTTATCCTTTGTCTAAGTGGCAATCCCACGGAGGCGTAGTGAAAGCGAGCGTGAATAGCGCGACAATTGAGGGTAGGGGTACGACCCGAAGCGTGATGAGCTTACCATGAGCAGGATGAAGCGCATGTAAAAGTGCGTGGAGGTCCGAACCGGTTAGCCGTTCAAAACTATCGGATGACTTGTGGTAAGGAGTGAAAAGCTTATCGAATTACGTAATAGCTGGTTCTCTCCGAAACAGCTTTTGGGTTGGCGTCGTGTGGTCCCTCTGGGGGTAGAGCACTGGAAGGAAAAGACAGGGAGAAATCTCGCTTTTCCTATCAAACTCCGAATACCAGCAGGTAACAGCACGGCAGTTAGACAGTGGGGGAGAAGCTCCATGTGTCAAAAGGGAAACAGCCCAGATCGCCAGTTAAGGTCCCTAAATATATGCTCAGTGCAACTTGAGGAGGTGAGGATTCACTAACAATCAGGAAGTTGGCTTAGAAGCAGCCATCTTTTAAAGAAAGCGTAACAGCTCACTGATCGAGAGTCCTTGCGCCGAAGATGATCGGGGCTCAAGCATATTACCGAAACTGCGGATTTCCATGATTTATCATGGGAGTGGTAGGAGAGCGTTCGTATTGCGATGAATGGGAAGCGAGAGCTGACCTGGAGCGATGCGAAGTGAGAATGCCGGCACAAGTAACCGCAAGACGGGTGGGAACCCCGTCCGCCGAAATACCAAGGTTTCCTTTGCGATGGTGATCAGCGAAGGGTTAGTCGGTCCTAAGGGAATCCCGAATGGGGGACTCGATGGGGAGCAGGTTAATATTCCTGCACACTAGTGCGTTGCGATGGAGGGACGGAGGGTTGTACTTGACGCGGCTTATTGGATTGCCGTAGGAGGTTCGAGGAGGTCACGTAGGCAAATCCGCGTGGCAATACTCCGAGTTCAAACTAAAGGTGAGGCTTCGGCCGATCTGATGTCAAGGAGCACGCTTCCGAGAAAAACTTCTAAGCATAAACGTACCGGTTCCGTACCGCAAACCGACACAGGTGGTAGAGTCGAGAAGACTAAGGCGAACGAGTGAGAGGTCCTCAAGGAACTCGGCAAACAAGCGGCCGTAACTTAGGGATAAGGCCTGCCTTTACAGAGATGTAGAGGCCGCAGCGAAAGATTTCCTGCCGACTGTTTATCAAAAACACAGCTCTCTGCGAAGACGTAAGTCCATGTATAGAGGGTGACGCCTGACCTATGCTGGAAGGTTAAATACGGGGGGTCGTATGGTCTTCGGATTGTGCGGCTGGACTGTATAAGCCCCAGTAAATGTCAGCGATAACTATAATCGTTCTAAGGTCGTGCTTCTTTGAGTCAATCAAGGAAGTACGACGGATTGGAACGGTTATAGGATAAACAGCCTAGCCATAGTTACCTTACATACAGAAATGTATGCATTATCCAAATCTAGCCTACAAGAGACCAAATGCTAGAGATCTGACCAGCAATTTATTGGCTGAAGATCAAGATAGAGTCCTGCAGTGAAATGCTTCAATCAGTAATGATTGGGGAGAAGGGAATGTAGAGCGTATTTCCTTGTCGGGTAAGTTCCGACGTGCACGAATGGCGTAACGAGTGGGAAACTGTCTCGAGGACCTGCTCGGTGAAAATACAATCGCGGTAAAGATGCCGCGTACCTGCAGATAGACGAAAAGACCCCAGGTGCTTTACTGTAGCTTCGTATTGGGGCTATTGAATTAATGCGTAGTATAGGTGTGAGGCTTTGAAGTGGGCTTTCGGGTACCATGGAGCCGCCAGTGAAATAGCACCCTTTAATTTGGTAGTCTCTAACCCGACTTGTAAAACGTGTCAGGAACAGTGCGTGGCAGGCAGTTTTAGTGGGGCGCTACCCTCCCAAAAAGTAACGGAGGGGTCTCAAGGTTGGTTAGCCGCGAATGGAAACCGTGGCGATAGTGTAATGGCATAAACCAGCTTGACTGTAAGAGGTAGATCTCGAACAGACACGAAAGTGGAGCATAGTGAACCGATGGCTCGCGTTAGATGCGGCCGGAGATTACCCGATAAAAGTAACCCTGGGGATAACAGGCTAGTCGTGCCCAAGCGTCCATAGCGACGGCACGGTTCGGCACCTCGATGTCGGCTCGACTTATCCTGGGGCTGGAGCAGGTCCCAAGGGTTTGGCTGTTCGCCAATTAAAAAGTCACGCGAGCTGGGTTTAGACCGTCGTGAGACAGGTTGGTCTCCTATCTACTGCAGGCGTCGAAACTTGAAGAGATTTGTCCCTAGTACGAGAGGACCGGGATGAACTGACCTCTGGTCTATCGGCTGTTCCGCCAGGAGCACCGCCGAGTAGCTATGTTGGGAATGGATAACCGCTGAAAGCATCTAAGCGGGAAGCCAACTCTAAGATTAGGTTTCATTAAGTCCCCTGAGAGATGATCAGGTTGATAGGCACTAAGTGGAAGTACAGTAATGTATGGAGCTGAGGTGTACTAATAGGACGTATTTCCTGCAAGGAATGTTGCACATCTACTGTACGATTTTACAAAGAGTATGTTTGTTTGAAAAACGAGAATATGCACATTGAATATCGTGAAGTGATTTCAAAATCACACACATAATGAGGTTGTAGCTCAGTTAGGTAGAGCAGCCGCTTGTTAGCGGAAGGTCGAAGGTGTCCTAGCCTTCCAACTCCTCTTGTTGTACAGAGTCGGAGCGTAGCTCAGTCCGGTAGAGCATTGGATTGAAAATCCAAAGGTCGCAGGTTCAAATCCTGCCGCTTTCCGACCAGTGCTAGGGCGTAGCTTAGTGGTAGAGCAAGGGATTCCAAATCCCCATGTCCTCGGTTCGAATCCAAGCGCCCCAGCCAACCCCTCCTCGTTGGGTAAACGAGGATCACTTCACGGTATTCAAGTCAAAGTTGATTGCAGATTGAAAATTTAATGTTGGTGCTTTAGCGGGAGGGGTACACCCGTTCTCATTCCGAACACGGCAGTTAAGGCTCCCATCGCCGAAGGTACTCCGCAAGGGGCAGAATAGGTAGGCGCCAACATTAAGTTTTCAATCAACTCCGAATATCTCAATAAAAGACCCCCTTATATAAGGGGGTCTTTTATTATCTCTAAAAACCTCCGGCTTTAGCCGGAGTGTCCGTTTGAAGGCAACGCATATACTAAAGCCGGGCGGCAGCCCGGCTTTAGTAATAAATTCAAATACGTATGCGCAAACGTA